>CAZCXB010000159.1:0-4603 GCA_964502485.1 uncultured Muribaculaceae bacterium
ATTCTAATGTTGTGCACCTTGCTGTTTGTCTCCAGTACAGTATTTGCACAAGTGAAGGTTACCGGGGTGGTGACCGATGCTGCAGACGGGTCTCCAATACCTTTTGCCAGTATTATTATTAAAGGGACAGCAATTGGGGTTTCTGCCAATGCAGATGGATCCTATGTTTTCGACAATGTGCCAGCAACAGCCATTCTTATCTTCTCCTCAATCGGATATCAGCAAACAGAGGTCTCTGTTGATGGGAGAAGAGTGGTAAATGCAACTCTTTCTCAGGAGGCTGTAGGGCTTGATGAGATTATGGTTGTGGCATACGGATCTGTTAAAAAAGGCTCCTACTCCGGTTCCGCAACGCAAATCAATCAGCAAAGTTTTAAGGATGTTCCCGTTGTCAGCTTTGAACAGGCAATTGTAGGTGCAGTTCCGGGAGTGCAGATCTCGCAAAGATCGGGACAGCCGGGATCACTACCAGAAATCCGAATTCGTGGTTTCGGATCGTTCAATGCCGGCAATGAGCCATTGTATGTGATAGACGGTGTTCCGGCTACAAGTGGGGACTACGGCTCTCAGAACATCTTTACAAGCTCTATGAACTTCCTCAATCCCGGCGATATTCAGTCCATTACAATCCTAAAGGATGCTGCTGCATCATCTCTTTACGGATCGAGGGCATCTAACGGAGTAATTCTGATCACAACAAAAAAGGGTCAGGCAGGTAAAGCTGTATCTACTTTCAAGGGTAATGTAGGTGTCTCCTATTTTGCATTTAACAACTATCCGTTGGTTTCGGAAGAGGATAATGAGATTCTCACAAGAGAGGCGTGGACAAACTATGGGAATGACAATCCGGTTCACTGGCAGAGCTACGGATCTCTTGATAGTTATGTAAATACAATGGTTGAGAGGTATTACCCATCCAGAAAGTCCGACCTTATTTATCAGGACTGGGAGAAGGCTCTTTTCCGGACAGGAGTATCTCAGAATTATGAGTACAGCATCTCAGGTGGCTCCGATAAATCGAAAGTATTTGCCTCCGTTGCCTATACAGACGAAAATGGAGTAAACAGAATTCAGTTTCTAAACAGGGTTACTGCAAGTATAAATGCAGAGAGTAAGGTCTCAAACCGCTTGACTATAGGAGGGTCATTCCAGTTCTCCAACCAGAAACAGAGTGGTCACCAGGATGGACAGGCAAAAGATAACCTCTTCTATCTGTGGAAAGTTCACTTAACTCCTCGCTGGCCATTTAAATATGCATCTGACGGCTCATACTGGATGCAGTATTATGACGGAGCTACAAGGGTAAACCCTGTTCCTCAGTGGCATCTTCAGCTGAATGATGCAACCCAGATGCGGGTTCTTCTCAAAGGTTGGGCAGATCTGAAACTTACAGACGAAATCAAGATAAAGAGTGTAGTAGGGGCAGATTACCTAAAAAGTCACGACCGTTTCGGATGGTTATACGGTCATATCAACTTTACTGCCTACGGAAACGGCTATGCTTCTGATAGATACCGTAATGTTGACAGAATAGTAAGCTCAACAACTGCAAACTTTAACAAATCTATAGGCGACCATAATATTGCAATTATGGCAGGATGGGAGGCAGAGAAGGAGAATTTTCTCCACACCAGACTTGAGAAGATAGACTTTACAAACTTCGGAGCGACTGAGTCTGCTCTGGCAAACACTTTCCGCTCAGGGTTTACATTCAGAAGTGCATCAAATTTACTATCTGCGATAAGCAACTTAAGTTACGACTATAAATCCAGATACTATATCTCCGGTTCCTACCGTCTGGATGGATCTTCGAGGCTTGGTCCGGACAGCAGATGGGGAAATTTCTGGTCAGTAGCCGGGTCGTGGAGACTTAGCAACGAAGCTTTTTTAAGCAATGTTATATGGTTAAACGAGCTCAAGCTGCGTGGTTCATTCGGGACCAGCGGAACTCTACCCTCTAACTACTATGGCTATATGGCGGTATTCAGTTATGGTGTTTACGGAAACGAGGGTGCAGGTTACCCTTCGAATCTTGCCAATGCCGACCTTACATGGGAGAAGAATAAAAACTGGAATATTGCTATTGATGCAAGACTATTTGATAGGGTGGACGTCGTAGCCGAGTACTATAACAAGACAACAGAAGATCTTCTTTTGAATGCTTCGGTACCATCAACTACAGGTTTTACATCTGCACTGTCAAACATCGGCTCTATGCTAAACAGAGGGCTTGAACTATCTGCCAATGTGGATATTATTAAGAAAAAAGAGATGACTCTAACCTTAGGTTTAAACTGGGCAAAACTTCATAACGAGATACTTGCTCTTGCAAATGAGGGAGAGCAGATAGTGACAAGACCTCATATATGGAAAGCGGGGTACTCTTATGTTCAGTACTATACAAGAGAGTATTACGGGGCAGATCCTCAAACAGGAGCACCAATGTATTACTCCAATGCCACACTGCCGGATGGATCTAAGGACAGAACTCTGGTAGGAAGAGCGCAGGCCTCATCCACAATTCTGGAGGGGATGACTGCTATTCCAAAAGGATTTGGCGGTTTTAATGCAACTTTTGCATGGAAATCTCTTACTGCATCTATGGCGTGGTCTTATAAATACGGACACTATGTATTTGACAATGCGAGTGATGACCTTCAGGATGACGGATTCAACTCATACAAGAATACAGCAGCTTCACAAATGGATAGATGGCAGAAGCCGGGCGATGTAACTTCGGTTCCGAGAAGAATTGCCGGTAACACCGGAGGTGGTTACTACGATTCTAGCAGGGCACTGGAAAAGGGAGATTATCTAAGATTAAAGAATATGACAATATCCTACAACATTCCGGATAATGTTAAGAATTATTTGAGGTTGTCAAATGCAAGAGTATATCTTTCCGGTACTAATCTACTTACATTTACAGGATTGAGTTTTGATCCTGAGGTTCAGGCTAATGGTTACTACAACTTTACCTTCCCTGCACTCAGGACAGTGACTCTTGGTATAGAAGTATCGCTTTAAATCAATAAACACTTATTAACATGAAAAAATTTATTCTAAATATTTTTGTTGTTTCGGGGTTGATGCTCTCTTTTACCTCCTGTGAAGATTTCCTCGAAACGAGACCTACCAACGTTATTGTAGCCGAAACGGCAATGCTTACTCTCTATGATGCAGGAATTGTTGTAAACGGTATGTACGAAAACATGAAATGGTTTGACTACTACGGTACTCAAATGCAACTATTCGGAGATCAGAGGGGAGATAATATTCAACCACGGACAATGTCTATCGGATGGCCACAGATCTATACTTTAGGTTATGAGTCAGAGGCAAATACATACTTCTCAACCTGGTCAAGGTGTTATGAGACCATTATGAGATGTAATACCCTTATTGGAAATATAGGTAAGCTTCAGGTTTCGTCTGCTGCCGATATTGCAAAACGGGATGACTACCTCGGACAAGCGTATGCTATAAGGGCATTGGTATACTTTGACCTTGCAAGGCTATACGGGTATCCTTACGCTAAGGATAACGGAGCTTCCCTTGGAGCTGTTCTTATAACAGAAATTACATCTCCTGCCAACTCCAAAAAGCCAAGAAGTACTGTTGCGCAAACTTATGCTCAGGTTTTGGAGGATCTCAATGTTGCACTGCCACTTTTATCGAAGGCAAAGAACACATACCGATTCAACTATTGGGGTGCAAAGCTTCTTCAGGCAAGGGTCTATCTCTATAAGGGAGATTGGAATAATGCCTATACTGCTGCAAAAGAGGTTATTGATACCTCTCCATACTCTATGGTATCCAATGCAGGTTATGTAGATTACTGGAAGCAGGAGGGGGCAAACGAAACTGTTCTTGAGCTATTTGTATCTAATCAGGCAAGAATTGACTTAGATGGTGGTTACGCCTCAATGTGGCACAATCTGTGGCATGGTGCGCCATCATCCGGTGCATCACTTATCCCTACAGTAAGCTGGATAAATCTTGTAAAGTCGCAACCGGGTGATATTCGGGAGACATTTATTCGCTATGATTCTCAGTATGAAGTCTCAAAAGCTTGGCTATCTAAGTTTCCCGGCAATGGAGGTGTAAACTTCAGACTTAACAATCCACGTATTCTCAGAATTACCGAGGCCTACCTGATTGCTGCAGAGGGGGCAATAAAGGGGTCAGCCGGTGCATCAGTGGCAAGTACTTATCTTAATGCTGTAAGAAAAAGAGCAAATCCGTCTGTATCTGATGTTGTTGCAACAGATGACCTCATTCAGATTGAGAGGAGGAAGGAGTTTATTGGTGAGGGGCACAGATTTTTCGATCAGATGAGATTAGGAAAACCAATAACAAGAGCTGATGGCGATGGTCACAACTTTGCTGTATCGGCAGGTTGTCCTGAGACAATCACCTGGGATTACTACAAGATTGTACTTCCAATTTCACATACAGAGAGGAAGCTATATCCTGAACTTCAGCAGAATCCCGGATATACAGAGTAAGAGATCACTCTCTTAACTATTTCTAAATCATACATTATTTAAGGGGGATCAAATTGATATTTTGGTCCCCTTTTTCTTGCCTCTTTCCTTATGTA
>CAZCXB010000160.1:0-4488 GCA_964502485.1 uncultured Muribaculaceae bacterium
GTTTCAGACCAGACTGTTATAAATGTTTTACTAGCATTAGATGCACTACAACTGGAAGATGTCTTGGTTGTTGCTTATCAGACTGTTAGGAGATCTTCATTTACAGGATCGGCTGTATCTATCAAACAGGACCAGATTGATAGAATTCAGTCTACCAACATAACAAAATCTCTTGCCGGCGCTGTGCCTGGAGTACAGGTTGTTGGAGGTTCCGGACAGCCGGGCTCTTCTGCGTCCGTTAGAATTAGAGGCATCGGCTCGGTGAACGCTTCAAGTGCACCTTTATATGTAGTTGACGGTGCAGCTTATGATGGTGATATCAATGCAATACCGACAGATGATATCGAATCGATAAGCATTCTTAAGGATGCAGCAGCGGCTGCTCTATATGGAGCACGCGGTGCAAATGGTGTTATCATGGTAACAACTAAAAAAGGACGCGTTGGAAAAGCTACTGTTAGTGCAAAAGCTAATATTGGTGTTAGTTCTAGAGCTATTCAAGAGTATGATAGAGTTGATGCCAATCAATACTACGAACTTATGTGGGAGGGTTGGAGAAATGCTCGAGTAATTGCAGGAGGAATGACACCTCAAGCTGCAGCTGAAATGGCCAGCGGAGCAACTGCAAATGGTATTGTTAGAAGACTGGGAGGCTATAACCCTTATAATGTTGCTGATGATAAGGTAATAGGCCTCGATGGGAAACTGAATCCTGCTGCAGCTCTACTCTATCAGGACAACTGGATTGATGCTCTCTCTCAGACAGGCCTTCGCCAGGATTACAACGTTAATCTAAGTGGAGGTGTTGATCAGACTACTTACTACATGTCTCTTGGTTATATCAATGAAAAAGGTCACCTTAAGTGGTCCAGTTACGATCGCTTTACAGGCCGTGTAGGTATTAACTCAAGAGTTAACAAGTGGTTTAAGATGGAGGGTAATATCTCGGGTTCAACATCAAATACTTCTAATCTTCTTGCAGAGGGTACTTATACATCCAATCCGTTCTATTATGGAAGGATGATGGGTCCTATCTACCCAATCTATCAGAGGAATGCCGACGGTTCAATCAAAACCATGAACGACGGATCGCCTGCTTATGATATGGGAGGCGGAAATACTATTTACACCTGGGCAGGAAAAACTCGTCCTTATGCTCCAAACTCAAACCTAATGGTAACCCTTCCTTTGGACGACAGATCTAATATGAGAAATCAACTTTCGGCTAGACTTGCTGGGGAGTTCACAATCATGAAAGACCTTACCTTAAGAGTATCCGGAAGCACAGATCTCACGAACACCCTTTTCACTACATACCAAAACAATAAATTTGGTGATGCAGGTGTTACTCTTACAGGTGCAGGTGTTTCGGGACGTTCAACAAAACAGTATCAGAAATCACAATCTTATACTTTCAACCAGGTATTGACTTACAATAAAGTTTTCGGAGATCACAACGTGACTTTGCTATTAGGTCACGAAAACTATCAGTGGGACAGAAGTGTCGTTTCGGCAACAAGAACAAATTTCAAAATTGACTCAAAAGAACTTGTAGCAGGATCTGTAGCTGAGGGCTCAACTTCATATTATGATATATACACTCTGGAGGGTTATTTTGCAAATGGAAACTACTCTTATTTAAACAAGTACTTCCTTTCAGGTTCTTATCGTTACGACGGATCATCGAGATTCTCTTCAGATTCACGTTGGGGAGGTTTCTGGTCCTTAGGAGGTTCATGGAGAGTCAAAGCCGAGCCTTTTATGGCTTCTGTTAACTGGGTAGATGACCTTCGTTTAAGGGCATCTTATGGTGAGCAGGGTAATGACGATATAGGAAATTTTTATGGATATCAGAGTTTGTACACAATCTCAGGTTATAACAATGCTAACTTCAATGGCGCATTCTACTCGCAATTAGCAAATAACGAGCTTAAATGGGAGAAGAACGGCAATTTTAACATTGGAGTAGACTTCTCATTCTTAGGAAGACTTCGTGGTCAGGCCGAGTACTTTATAAGAAAATCAGACAACCTGTTGTTCCAGGTGCCACTGCCTCAGTCGGCAGGTCTTCACGTTAAATGGGACAATATTGGTAGCATGAGTAATAATGGTTTTGAGTTCCAACTTACGGGTGATATCATCAAAATGAAGAACCTTACATGGACAATTGACCTGAATGCAACTCACTACAAGAATAAGATAACAAAGATGCCTGTAGGAACTGACGGAAAATTCCAGGAAATTATTTCGGGTTCAAAAAAACTTTCTGTGGGTCACTCAATTTTTGACTTTTGGCTAAGGGACTGGGCAGGTGTAGACAAAACAGACGGTAGTGCTTTGTATTATAGAGATATCAAAGATTCAAATGGAGACGTAACGGGAAAAGAGACTACAAAAGACCAGAATGCAGCCTCTTACTACTATCTTGGATCATCTATTCCGGATATTTACGGAGGTATAACCAGTACACTTAAGTTCTACGGATTTGACTTGGCTGTATTCTTTGTCTACCAGCTTGGAGGAAAGATGTATGATACTAACTATGCCGCTTTAATGCATCCGGGTAGCTTCGGTTCGCACATGCACATAGACCTTCTTAACAGATGGACATCGGCCAATACAGACACAAATGTTCCAAGATTACAGAATGCATACGCTGCTCCAAATGCCGCTTCAAGCAGGTGGTTGACAGACGCTAGCTTCTTATCGTTGAGAAACGTTACTTTCGGATACACAGTTCCGTCTAAATATCTGAAACAGCTTAACCTATCATCAATTAGAGTATTCGCTACAGGTGATAACCTTGCAATATTTGCAAAGAGAAAAGGAATGGATCCTCAGCAGACATTCGGAGGTACATCAGACCATACTTATATTCCTAATAAGATTATATCACTAGGACTTAATATTACATTTTAATTAGAAGAACTATGAAAAAAAATATACTAGTATTACTGTTACGGGCAACTCTGGGTATAGTCTCTTGTAACAAGGAATATCTGGAGACTGCACCAACATCCAGTGTAACTGAGGCCAATCTTTTTGCTACATTGACCGGAGCACAGACTCTACTCGAAGGAATACACCGTTTTGGGTATGTCTATGGAGGAGCTCACGACAAATTCGGACATACAGCAATTAATTATGCTATGGATTGTCTAGGGGAAGATTTTTATCCTACAGAGAGAGGTTACGGATGGTTTGTAGCATGGTACCAGTATCTGGAACACAGAAATGTAAACTCTGCAAACTGCTTGTACCCATGGGATTTCTATTACGATATTATCAATAATGCTAACCTTCTTCTTTTATATATCGACGATATTACTCTTAATTCAGCAGTAGAAATTTCAAGAAAAGACAATATCAAGGCACAGGCATTAGCATATAGAGCTTTTGCTCACTATCAGCTTATCCAGATGTATGCAGACAGATATGACTTTGTTACTAAAAATAACCCTCATCTAGGTATTCCATTAAGATTGACCCCTGAACAGACCACTATTGAGCGTTCTACTGTAGATGCTGTTTATACTCAAATTAAGAAGGACCTTACAGATGCTATTGCACTTCTAAATGGCAATACGGCTTCAAGAATGAACATGTCTCACATTCACTTCAATACTGCTAATGCAATAGCTGCAAGAGTGGCATTGACAACAGGTGACTGGGCAAATGCCGTAACCTATGCAAGAGCTGCAAGAACAGGTACAGCACTTGAGGCCAACTTCAATTATGGTTTCAACAAGGTTTCAACCGAGTGGATATGGGGTGCGGTTTTAATTGATGAGCAGCAGACGAGCTACGGTTCGTTTTTCTCTCACATAGACCCTGCCTTTCAAGGATATGCAACTCTAGGAAATCACAAGTTATTAAGTACTGCAGTATTCGACTTCATGAGTGCTACCGATACTCGTAAATCAGCATTCAGAACAACCGCAGGTAAACCTCGCGTAGGTTGGAAATTTACAGGTGGTGGCGGATGGACAAATGACTATCTGTACATTAAAGCGGGTGAAATGTTCTTGATTGAGGCCGAGGCCGAGGCAAGAAGAGGTAATTTCATTGATGCTCAAAACGTACTGTTCAATCTGATTAACAAGAGAGATCCGGGTTATGTAAAAACAACCCTGACAGGTGATGCCCTCATAGATCATATTATTATGCATCGTCGCGCCGATCTTTGGGGAGAGGGACAGAGATTCTTCGACATCAAACGTCTAAACAGAGGATTAGATAGAAGAGATCTTGGTCACAATCCGGCACAGTGGAATGCAGCCTCTAACTTCCCTGCAGGAGATAAGAACTTTGTGTTCTTGATTCCTCAGCAAGAGATGGATGCAAACCCTAAGATGGTTCAGAATCCTTTGTAGCATATTGATGCTTAATTTTATAAACCCCGAATTTATTCGGGGTTTTTTTTTATATTTGGTCTCTCTATTTTGATGATTTGTGATATGAAGAATTTTAGAAAAATCCTATATACCC
>CAZCXB010000161.1:0-4449 GCA_964502485.1 uncultured Muribaculaceae bacterium
CCCCATTTTTGTGTACAATCTAAACCTATCCATTGACTATGACCGAACCCAAACATACTCTTGTATGGAATAACTGTCTGCGTATCGTACGTGATATTATCCGTCCACAGAGCTTCAGGACATGGTTCGAGCCAATAAATGCCGTTAAGCTAAGCGGCTCCATACTTACAATAGAGGTCCCTTCAAATTTCTTTCGCGAATATCTCGAAGAGCACTATATAGACCTACTTAGCAAAGCACTCAAAAGAGAGCTTGGAAAAGAGGCAAAACTGGAGTATAATGTAAGGGTTGTCAGCGGTGAGGATGTTGTTACCTTTCCCCAGCAATCTGTACAGGAGATTAAAAATAAGAGTGTCCCTTTTCCAAATCAGACTGCCAATATTACAAACCCATTTGTTATCCCGGGGCTTCAGCAGCTCGAGATCGATCCGCAGCTCAATCCAAACTACTCATTTGAAAATTTCATAGAGGGAGAGTGCAACAAGCTCGCACGCTCAGCCGGATTGAACATCGCAGCCAACCCCGGCAAGGGGACTTTTAATCCTCTCTTTCTATACGGGGCATCAGGTCTTGGAAAGACTCACCTTGCCCAGGCCATTGGAATTGCAATTAAAAAGCAGTTCCCCGAGAAGATAGTCCTCTATGTGAGCGCAAACCGCTTTATGACTCAGTATATGGATGCGACAACCGTAAAGAATAAACTTACGGATTTCCTCCACTTCTATCAAATGATAGATGTACTTATAATTGATGATGTTCATGAGTTTTCCGGCAAGACAGGCACCCAGAATGCATTTTTTCACATATTCAGCCATCTTCACTCTGTAGGAAAGCAACTTATACTAACTTCAGACAAAGCACCGGTAGATCTTCAGGATCTTGAGATGAGGCTTCTTTCTCGTTTTAAATGGGGTCTGTTGGCAGAGTTACTGCCCCCTGACTATCAGACAAGGGTCTCGATACTAAAGGCAAAAAGCTATAATGACGGGATAACTCTTCCGGAAGAGGTGATCTCATATATTGCATCCAGAGTTACAACAAACATACGAGAGATCGAGGGAACCCTAATCTCCCTGCTTGCACAATCAACACTCACAAACAAGAAGATGAGTCTCGATCTTGCAGAGAGTCTTATTGAGAAGCTTGTCACCAAAAACAGACAGGAGATTACCATTGATAAGATACAAAAGGTTGTATGTGAATATTTTAAGATAGATCCGGAGAAGTTCCTAAGCTCTTCAAGAAAGAGGGAGCTTGTTCAGGCAAGGCAGATATCTATGTATCTGAGCAGAAGCCATACCAAAAGCTCGCTTGCCTCTATCGGCTCTCTAACAGGAGGTCGTGACCACGCAACGGTTCTTCACGCCTGCACTACAGTCTGTAATCTTATGGACACCGACAGATCTTTTAGAAAATATCTGTCAGAGATTGAAAAACAGCTGCATAGCAACTAAAATAACCTTTTATCCAAATAATTCAATAACATAATAACTTCCGAAATGGAGAATTCTTTAATTTTTTCGATATTCGACCAGATAACAAAGATTCCGAGAGAGAGTGGTAAAGAGGAGAAGATAATTGAGTATCTGATCGATTTTGCAAAGAGTCGCTCACTTGAATACAAAAAAGATGATGCCGGTAATATTGTAATCCTAAAACCGGGAACAAAGGGGATGGAGGATGCTCCTGTAGTTGTTCTTCAGAGCCACTCCGATATGGTTTGCGAAAAGAACTCCCATAGCACCTTCAATTTTGAAACTGACCCTATCCAATATATAGAGGAGGATGGGTGGCTTATTGCAAAGGAGACTACTCTCGGAGCTGACTGCGGCATTGGAATGGCTGCCCAGCTCGCTGTTCTTGACTCTTCCGATATCTCTCACGGCCCGATTGAGGCGCTCTTCACCACAGAGGAGGAGACAGGGCTAACCGGAGCCAAATCTCTAAAGAGTGGATTTATAACAGGTAATCTACTTATCAATCTCGACTCCGAAGATGAGGGAGAGCTTTTTATCGGTTGTGCAGGTGGTATAAATACTACTGCAACATTCAGATACTCTCAACAGGCAACAGATAGGGATGATCTATTTATTAAGACGGGATTCTTCGGAGCTGCCGGTGGACATAGCGGTGACGATATCCATAAAAACAGAGCAAATGCCAACCAACTGTTAGCAAGGTATCTGCTTGCACTCTCTAAGGAGTGTGACTTTTCACTTTGCCATATAGAGGGTGGTAATAAAAGAAATGCAATCGCAAGAGAGGCCTATGCAGTGATCTCCCTTAAACCCAAAAACAGAGTGAGAGCACTTGAGCTATTCCTCAAAACAGAAGGAGAGATCAAAAAGGAGTACACTATTTCGGACTCTGAGGTTTACGGTCTCTTTGAGACGGCCACACCTATTGGCAACTCAATAGAGAAGAGAGTTTCAGATAATCTTATTCTTGCACTCAACGCAGTTCCACATGGTGTACTTGCAATGAGTCAGGATATTGAGGGGTTTGTCGAGACATCTACAAATCTTGCATCGGTAAAGATGACTAACCCCGGCGAAATCCGTGTAGAGACAAGTCAGAGAAGCTCTCTTAACTCTGCAAGGTACAATGCAGCTTCAAGAGTTGAGGCTCTCTTTGTGCTTGCAGGAGCAGAAGTTAAACACGACGGCGAGTATCCCGGATGGAAACCGGATGTAAACTCACATCTTCTTGAGATAACCCGTAAAGCCTACTCAGACCTATTTGGTGTTGAGCCGGTTGTCAGGGCTATTCACGCCGGTCTTGAGTGTGGTCTGTTCCTTACCACATACCCTAATCTTGATATGATCTCATTTGGGCCAACAATACGCGGTGCCCACGCTCCTGGAGAGAGATTAGAGATCGCAACTGTGGATAGATTCAGAAGATTGCTTATCGAGACTCTTTCAAGATTAAAATAGAGATATTATGAGCGTGTTAATAGCTCCATCAATGCTCTCGGCAGACTTTGGCAAGCTTGACAGCCAGGTTGAGATGATTAATAACAGCTGTGCAGACCTTATTCATCTCGATATAATGGATGGGCTGTTTGTTCCAAACCTATCATACGGCTTTCCTGTGATTAAGGCAATTGCTAAAAAGGCTCGCAAACCACTTGATGCACATCTTATGATTGTTGACCCGGATAGATATACTCAAGAGTTTGCAGATCTTGGTGTTAAATATCTGAGTGTTCATTATGAAGCGTGTACTCACCTTCATCGCTCACTTCAAAAAATCAAATCCCTTGGAATGAAGGCCGGAGTTGCAATCAACCCTCACACCCCTGTAAGTAACCTTTATGAAATTCTGCCCGATGCCGACTTTATACTTATTATGTCGGTTAATCCGGGGTACGGCGGACAAAAATTCATTAAGGGTTCATTAGACAAGATTGCCCGGTTATGTAAGATGATAACCGATATGTCTCTCAATACACAAATAGAGGTTGACGGAGGTGTAGATCTCAATAACGCTGCTCTTTTAACAGATAGTGGTGCAGATATTCTGGTTGCCGGGAACTCAGTTTTCGGGTCGGAAGATCCCACTGCAGCTATCAGGAGGCTAAAGGGATAACATCTATAGTATATAGCGTATCTCCTTAAATTGATACATCTTGGTAGAACCATCCTCCTTCTCAAGAATAAGAGAGGCATCCGGTGCTATCCCAAGTATTCTTGCAAATATCCTCTCATTACCAGGTGTCTCTTCGTACGCGTGAAGCTCCTCAAGCCTGTAGAGTGACTCTCTGTACTCTCCGTCGAGTCTGTTCTCGGTAGAGCTGGATAGATAGTTAAAATAAGAGTAGTAAATCTCGTAAATAAAACCGGAGAGTGCTTCAAGCTCCTCTTCCAGATTAAAATCTCTGTTAAGAGTATTCTTCATAGAGATTGGATTGGGAGCATCCGAAGAGAAGAGCTCCTGATTTACATTCAGTCCGATTCCAGCTATGGAACCTGACAATATGTCGCCTGAGAGGAAATTCTCAATCAGTATGCCACATATCTTATTATCATTAACATATATATCGTTTGGCCACTTTATCTTTGCATCAATGGAGCGGCTCTTGAGATATCTCTTTATTCCGAGGGTTACAATTTTTGATATAACAAATTGGTTCTCTATCTTTAAATTACTGTATTTAAGCACTATAGAGAATGTAAGATTCTTCCCCACCGCACTCTCCCATGATGTTCCCTTTTGACCTCTGCCACTTGTCTGATACTTAGCAGCAAAAACGGTAAAATCGTCACTCTCTTTAAATTGTCTAAGTGCCTCACTATTTGTTGAATCAATGGTGTCAAACCACTTTATTGTAAATGCCATATTAATTAATTTGTTATTGGCCGCAAAATTGCAGTAAATTTGTCCGAAATAGCAACTAAAAAGACAATTATTGTGCAAGTAAAAAAGAGAACAGACTCCCAAGAGAGC
>CAZCXB010000162.1:0-4447 GCA_964502485.1 uncultured Muribaculaceae bacterium
ATACAAATGTCTTATAAATTTCTGTTATTTTTACAAAAATATTAACATTCAAACTTACAATGAAAAGAAAAACATTACTTCTTAGCGCTCTGAGCATTATGCTCCTGATTCCATCTTTACTTTTATCACAGGAGCTAGCAAAAAAAGAATTCTCGGTAGTCGAGGGAGACCGTGAGGTTATTGACAGAATTATTGAAATCGGTCAAACAGACAACAGGACAATGCAGCATCTGGATGTTCTCTCAAACAGAATAGGGGGTCGTCTGGTAGGCTCTGACGCATACACCAATGCCACTTACTGGGCTGCATCCCTATTTGAAAAATGGGGACTCGAAGTTCAGGTAATTGAAGTTGGAGAGTTGCCTGTCGGATTTAACCGCGGTCCCTGGTTTGGCAGAATGCTGAGCGAAGACGGCATGACCCTGCATTTTGCAACACCCTCCTACTCTTCCGGAACAAAAGGCGTTCAAAGAGGCCATGTTTTAATGGAGCCTAAAACAAGAGCAGAGTTTGAAAGAATAAAGGGGAAACTAAACGGTGCATGGGTACTGATTACCGGAGAGAGTGATGGAATGGCTATTGATTACTCTGAGTACGCCGACACCTTAAGATCAATAATAATCCAGGAAAACGAAAAGATATACGCCTATAACGACTCAATCGGCAGAATCAATCGCTCTAATCCCGGCAAGACACAGTTAAAAGAGAAGCCCTATAAAGACGCCCCGGCACTCTTTTACAAACAGATGAGAGAGGCAGGTATTCTTGGAATAATTCAATCTTCAACTGTGCCTATCAGAGCTCTTTACGATCGCAATAATCTCAGAGAGATGGATTTTGATAATTTACCCACGTGTCCGGATATTAAGCTCAACGAACACCAATACAGCATAATTGCACAAAAAGTGAAGGAGAGGCAATATTTCCAACTGGAGTTTGATATCCGTAATCACTTCAGGCCTGGTCCCGTAAAATTTCATAATGTAATCGGAATAATCCGCGGAACTGAATTCCCTGATGAATATGTTATGACGGGAGGACATCTTGATGCTTTTGATGTTGCAACTGGTGGTGTAGACTGTGGCACCGGAGTGGCTCCTAATCTCGAAGCAGCAAGAATGATTATGGAGGCCGGTGGTAAACCAAGAAGATCTATTGCGTTTTGTCTGTGGGCTGCCGAAGAGTTTGGTCTGTGGGGATCTAAACACTGGGTAGAAAGCAACATGGATAACTTGGATAAAATATCCAACTACTTCAATCGTGACGGAGGTCCGACTGTAGCCAACTCCCTAACTGTTCCGCCTGCGATGTACGATGATTTCAAGATTGCTACTCAGGATCTTAATCGCATTAATCCGGACTTCCCATTCACGCTGAATGTTATGACCGGAGGCCCCAGAGCAAGGCCAACAGTTCCAAGGGGCTCAGACCATGCCTACTTTGCCATTAATGGTGTACCTGTTATTTCATTCGGAACAGCCGATCCAAAAGGATACGACTTTAACTACAGAGAAATATGGCATACAGAGAGGGACACATACAATATGAGTATTCCTGAATATATGGAACACTCAACCATTGTTACAGCAATAACTGTATATAATCTGGCAAACCTCGACTCTCTACTGTCAAGAGATGGGATGTATAAAGATTAGTTATAAAATTATAATCAGATAACTTCAATATCACTCTCAGGTACCCATCCCTGGCGACCATCAGAAAGTTCAATCCTTCTCCATGAGCCAAGTCTCTCGAGAAGGATTACTTTTGTCCCCTCATGTAAAATAAAGAGAGTATTTCCGGAATTATCAGGAGAACTCCTTATTGTACTTACAGCAGACATTACTACTGCAGCGTTATCTTTTACAAAAGCTTTTCTCTGATTTACAGCAAAGAGAATCATAATAACAGCAACTATCATAGAGAGAGCTGACATAAAAAAAGAGGATTTCCTTATTATTTGCGAAGGACCATACCTAAATAGTAACATAAATAAAGCAGAGAGAGCAAAGATAAAAAGTGAAAGATAAGTCCACTGATTTGCTGAAAGAAGGTAGTTTATATCTCTCATCCAGGTCTTAAGAATAAACTCCGGCAGTGTATCGATATTATCAACTATAAAAGAGTTGCTAAGGGAGAGGTTGTGCCTGATATCTCTATCTGACGGGTTAAGTGTCAGTGCCCTCTCATAATAAAGTATTGCCTTACCGTATCTGTTAAGTTTAAAATAGCTGTTAGCAATATTAAAGTACAGCATATCAGATGCTAAGCCCTCTTCTTCAATTTTATGGTACTTATCCAGAGCTTCCTGAAATTTTCCCTGAGAATACAAATTATTCCCCTCTTCCCATAAAAACTCCTCACCTGCATAAAGGGAAAAAGAGACCAAAACTACTGATAACAGCGTAATAAAACGCCTTTTACAATTAATCGTAATCTGTTTCATACTTTAAAGTTCCATTTGAGATATCAGTTTCATTGCTCTTGTATAGTTTAAATCCATTTCCCCTCCGCCGGGATCGGGGGCATAGCGTGCGTACTCACACTGCTCAAGTAAATAGAGAAGCTCTCCGACATATGCGCTGTTTACACTCTTTGCAGTAAGCAGCTCATTGATCTTATCTCTGGACATATCTGCCAGGGACAAATTTAGTTTATCAGATACATACCCCAACAGAGCTCTGTATAATTCTTCATAAAAAGAGGTGTAAAGACCCTCCTTAAGCAAAGCACCAGCTTTCTTAAGACGATTTCTTGCAACTTTGTTTGCCCTTCTGTTCCTTACCCCTGCTACATCTCTGTTCCTCTTGATGGTTCTGGATAAAAGTCGCTCTATTATAAAAAAGGCAAGTATTATAAAGGCAACTATTAAATAAAAGGATACAGACCCTACAAAAAAGAGATTTTTACTCTTCAAACGGGGTGGTCCGGTAGAGATGAAACGGATATCATCAGAAATGTTTCTTACAGATTGCCTATTAACTCCCGATGAAGTTACAACACCTTGTGACCCGGATGCCTCTCCCCTGCCAACTTTAAGTGTTAAATCGCCTGAAATTAGCGTTTTATAGCCTCTTGAGGAAATATCATAATAACTAAACTCAATGGAAGGAATTGAGTAATCACCCGGCCCTCTCGGTATAAATGGATATTCAAATTGTTTCGACCCCGTTGCCCCTCTTGCTCCTCTGTTTGTATTATCCGTAGTGCGGGTATCATACACTTCAAACCCTGCAGGGAATTCGGCACTAGGGGCTTCAATAAGGTTTAGATTACCCGATCCGCTTATTGTTACAATTAATGATAGTGCTTCATTTGCATTTACACTGTCTCTGGTGAGACTTGCGCTCATAGAAAACTCTCCTACTCCTCCCGAAAATGATGCAGGAGCACCTCCGGGCAAGGGGGCAACATTAATCCGAATAGATGGAGAGGTAACCCTTTTCCTTACTGTTTGATATGAATCAAAAAAATCATCGAAAATTGATCTCTGAGCGCTGGACGTTTGTCGGAGTCTAATCTGACAAACCATCTCAGCAGCATCAATTGTAATATCTCCGGTTTGCTGAGGATAAAGCATATATCTTCGTAAAAGGGCAGCATCGTATATTCTGCCATCTACATTTTCTCTTACAAATTCTATATTCTGAGGAGTTTCAATTTCCTGACTCCAAAAACCGTTAAAAGAGGGAAAACGAACCTCTTCGAAACCAGAAACAGGAACTCTTGTGTATAGCTTTATAGTAGCTGTAAGTGCCTCCCCTTTTACCACTCTGGACTTACTTAGAGTAATTCTTAAAAAGATATCTTCATTGGAAACCGTTGCAGTACTCCTGGTTCCTCTCTCCCCTGTAGTGGCTCCATCACTCTTAACAACCTCTATTGTAACCGGTTGAGACGAAATAGTTTTTCCGTCAACCAGAACAGAGGCCGATGGAATTGTAAATCGCCCCTCCTTATTTGCCTGTAAAACATAGGTGTAACTAACCTGAAAACTCTCAGACCTTTGACCATTTACAATCTGAGTACTGCTCATTGTAGAAGATGAGGGGCCTGCCAAGACACTGAAATCTACAATTTGGGGAGGATTAAAAGATGATGGCTGGCCATTTACAGAAAAAACCAGTCGGAATGTTTCTCCCGTCTCAACTACTCCCGGAACATCAACTGCCAAATTTATTTGTGCACTAAGAGACAAAGCGGCTATCATAGCAGCAAATAAAAAAGATACTTTTTTAAAGAATAACATGTTTGGTTGTTTCATCGTTTTACCAGTTTTTTTCTCGTTCTCGTCCCTTTAACAATTTTGCTTTCTCTTTATTTACTTTCTCCTGAGTCTCCCTCTCTTTATTCTCAATTGCCTGAAGCATCTGCTG
Organism: uncultured Muribaculaceae bacterium; assembly: GCA_964502485.1. Classification (GTDB taxonomy): domain Bacteria; phylum Bacteroidota; class Bacteroidia; order Bacteroidales; family UBA932; genus Bact-08. The sequence continues at coordinate 4,377 of CAZCXB010000162.1, forward strand.
TGCCTGTTGCGGAGTTATCTGTGGTGGCGGCTGATTCTGATTCTGATCCGGGTTTTGGTCTTTGTCCTGAT
>CAZCXB010000163.1:0-4412 GCA_964502485.1 uncultured Muribaculaceae bacterium
TTCGCCGTCAATTCAGGCTCAACGGCAAAACCTTTTGAATCTATGCTTATCTCTCCGCCTAACATCTCAACATAGGCCTTTACAATCGAGAGACCCAGACCTGCACCTTCGTAAGGACGGTTCATTGTCTGCTCTGCCTGTACAAATCTGTTAAAAATTATCTCCTGTTTGTCGGGAGAGACTCCAATACCGCTATCCTTAACAAAGAAAACAATATTCTCCTCCTCAATTCTATAGCCGAACTCCACGAATCCTTTTTCGGTAAACTTAATGGAATTATTCACAAGATTTGTCATAACAGATACAAGCTTAAGGCGATCTATGTTGATAAGGGCACCTTTATTGTGAGCACCTTTAAAAAGGCTAAAGGAGAGACCCTTCTCCTCTGCTTTTTTCTTAAAGCTGTTGTAGATATAGTCAATTATCTCATTAAGGTTAATTTGAGACACCTCAAGACTTGATTGACCGGCTTCAATTTTTGAGATCTCAATAATATCATTAAGTGTGCGAAGAATTCTGTCGCTGCTTTGCTTAAGTAACTCTATATATGTGGTCTGATCCTCTCTGTTTATATCGGCACCTTGCAACAACTCAAGAAAACCTGTAATAACATTCATTGGGGTTCTTATCTCATGGCTGAGATTGGCAAGAAAAGAGGATTTGAGTTTATCACTCTCCTCTGCTCTGTTCTTTGCTATCAGAAGCTCCTGCTGATTAATCTTTCTCTGATATGCCGCAGCAACTGTATTTGATGCCGCCGAGAGTAGCTTCTGCTCTGTATCTGTCCACAATCTCTGCTTCTTGCAATCATCAAAACCAATAAAACCCCATAATTTCTTATCGAGGAAGATTGGAGTTGCAAGTATAGATACTATCCCCTGGGCACTCAGATCTCGTCTCTCATCCTCAGGAAGTGAATCTACATCTCCATAGACATTCTCACCTTTAACGAAAGCTTTATACCATCTGGGGCACACCTCTTCGTATGGAAGATTCTGCAGGTAATCATTATCTATCTGTTTTTCAACAGTGCCATCAGTCCACTCATACCTTTGACTCATTAGTGGCATTGAGTAGCCTGGCTCATCATGATTTGTGAAAATATACACCCTGTTTACTTTTGTTGCAAATCCAAGAATACCCAATGCTTCGGATATTGCAGACTCTACATTGTTGCTCCTTACCAAAAGTGACGTAGCTCTTGCTATGGCGTCAAGCAGAGTATCTCTTTGCACCAGATTCTCCTCAATAACCTTCTGTTTAGTCACATCTCTTGCACTACCCACAATCCCGATCATCTCTCCTTTATAATCGAATATCGGAGCCTTATTGACATCCAGCACCATATGTTTCCCCTTCACACTTCCATACTCTTCAAATCTCTCGGGCTTCTTGCCGTTAATTATAATATCATCTGAGTTACGGCATAGCTCCCCGAAAGTGTGCCACTTTGGGTTGTCCGGATGCAGACTCCTCTCTCTTAACGCAAAAAAGAGATCATCCTTTCCTATAGGTTCTGTAGTCTCCTTAGCAACAAGAAGATTTTCACATATTGCCCTGTTTGCAAAAATATATCTCTTGTCAAGATCCTTAGCCCATAACATATCCTGCATATTATCCGCCATAAGGCGAAACATTCCAAACATACTCTGGTATCTCTCCTCACTCACCTTGAGCTCTCTCTCCCTCCTTATCTCAATAGTCTCATCCCTTATTATTACAAGTCTGCTGCCCGGATAGCTCTTGATCTCTCTCTTGTTAATAATAAAAAACCGGTAAGAGTTTTTATTATTAATCTCAACAATCTGGTTCCTCTCACTATCGAGTATCCCATGTTTAAGCTCTTCAGGTTTTATATCGATAGAATCAAATATCTGTCCAATTATGCTCCTCTCCTTTACTCCAAGAAAAACCATTGCAGATTTATTTATATCCTGAATTCTGTTATGTTTATCAATAACCAGAATTCCATCTTCGAGAGTCTCAAGTAGTGTCTCTCTCGCAACAGGAGCAATATCGAGAAGTTTACTCCGGAAAATTGCAAGTGAGAGGAAGATACCGCTGACTACCATATTAAGAGGGACAAGGTCGAACCCTGCTATCGGATTTAGTCCTGTCACATATACTATGCTCGATACCCATGGAAAGAAAGCGGCAAGAAGTACATATCTCGCCTGTGCTCTGTAAGATGATATATGTATCGAGATAAACCGAAATAGATAGAGTGTCGTGATTATCAGCAGAAGATAGTTATATCCGAAATTCCCTATCCAGAAGGCAATCCCATGGTGGTATTGAGTAAGGTTGGTCTCTTGTGATATCGGTGCATACCCTTCCCATACAAGGTTATGATAATCATTGGATAGTGTAAGTATGAACATAATCACCGGGATAGCAAAGAGAGATAAAATCACTCTCCTGTTGATATAACTGTCCCTGCCCGTCATCCTTAGAACAAAGATAAAGTACAAAACAGGGGACGAAAGAGCACCTATATAGGCGACCTTAGACCAGAAAATTTTCAGTTCAATTGTGGATGATGCTGTTTCGAATATAACAAAGAAGGCCCAGATACCTGCACTAAGCATCATAAGGGAGAGCTCTACAGCACCTCTCTCGCTCTTCTTCATCCATGCAATAAATGATACAAAAAATGAGACCAGGCTTGAAACCAGGAATAGTATAGAGAATATTGTAAAAGTATAGCTTCCCAAAATATCTGTTCTTATATTATTATTTAAATGCTGCTCGAGAGTAGTTTATTCCGTAATGGTCATATCTCTTTGTCATCTCCCTTAATCTTACAAGAAATCCTGAGTAGTCTCTCTCTTTTTTTGGCGACCATACAACTTCGGAGAGAGCTGCAGCTCTTGGATAGACCATATACTCCACATGCGAAGGACTCTTCATATACTCTGTCCACACATTACCCTGTGCTCCCATTATATATTTGGCCTCCTCAGAAGTAAGTGCTTCGGGAACCGGTTCATATGAATAGATCTTCTCCAAAGGTGTAAATCCACCGATTGCAAGAGGTTCTGTCTCGGGACTATCCTGATAATGATCTAAATAACAATGGCTGCCCGGTGTCATTACAACGTAGTGGCTCTGCTTTGCAGCTTCAATACCACCCTCCTCTCCTCTCCAAGACATAACTGCGGCATTTGGTGCAAGACCCCCTTCAAGAATCTCATCCCACCCAATCAGCTTTCTACCTTTACTGTTGAGATATCTCTCTACTCTTTGAATAAAATAACTCTGGAGCTCGTGTTCATTTTTAAGTCCCTCATCTACTATTCTTTGCTGACAGAGTTTGCACTCCTCCCATCTGGTTTTAGGGCACTCATCACCTCCAATATGAATATATTGAGAAGGGAAGAGAGCCAGAACCTCATCAAGAACACCCTCTATAAACTCAAAAGTACTCTCTTTTCCTGCACACATCACATCATGAAAAACTCCCCATCGGGTTGCCACCTTATAGTCAGCCTCTGTGCAACCCAGATATGGATATGATGCCAAAGCGGCAAGTGCGTGTCCGGGCATCTCAATCTCCGGCACAACAGTTATATAGAGCTTAGAAGCGTAATCAACTATCTCTTTTATATCTTCCTGAGTATAGAAACCTCCATGAGGAGTTCCATCATACTCTTTTGAGGAGCGTCCATGCCCAACCAAAGTCTCCTCTCTTATTGAACCTATCTGAGTGAGAAGCGGGTATTTTTTAATCTCAATTCTCCATCCCTGATCTTCTGTCAGATGGAAGTGAAATGTATTTAGTTTGTGCATTGCCATATAATCGAGATACTTAAGAACAAACTCCTTTGGCATAAAGTGTCTGCAGACATCAAGGTGGAGACCTCTCCACCTGAATCTGGGATAGTCATTTACCTCTGCATGAGATATACTCACCTGAGTTAAACTCTCAGATGTTGAAGGCATCATCTGTATAAGGGTCTGTATTCCGTAGAAGAGACCTGCATGATCTTTACTTGTTACTGTTACTCCGCGATTTGTAACCCTAAGTCTATATCCTTCGGCCGGAATATCCTCTTTTTCATCCAGTTTAAGGAAAATGTCTCCCTTTCTCCTATCGGCAGAAAATCCCCTATTTATTGGGTTGATTTTATAATAGCTCTCAATATGATTTGCAAGATAGTTGATAAGATTTTCACCCTCCTCCCCTTCGATATTGGAGAGAATCGCGGTGTTAGAGTCGAGTACAAACACACCTGAAAAAGTTTTAGCCTCTACCGGCTCCGGGATAATATTGAGTGGTTCACCCTCTGCCTTAAGGCAACTAATAAGTGACGACACAATAATTGATGTTAATGCCATAATTTTTAAAATATTCATATCATCCTATTTATAATCTTCGTTTGAAAGAGACTAAAAACTGCATAAATCTAACA
>CAZCXB010000164.1:0-4360 GCA_964502485.1 uncultured Muribaculaceae bacterium
CGGAAATTTACATAGAGCGTCATAGCCTCATCCTGTCCGGCTCTGGCAAGAATCTCTTTGCGGAATTTTGAGGCAACCTCTCTGTTAAAGATATCACCGGTCTCTACAAATGCTTGGTAAGCGTCGCTATCCAAAACCTCTGCCCATATATATGAGTAGTATCCGGCAGTATACCCACCACCAAAAGTGTGATTAAAGTATGTGGCTTTGTGTCTTGGAGGAATCTGGGATATAAAACCTCTGTTAGAAAGCACATCATTTTCGAATTTAATTACATCCAGATTTTCAGGAATCGCCTTTAAAATATGGAAATCCATATCTACATAAGAAGAGGCAAGATACTCTACTGTTGCAAAACCTTGTCCGTACTTGCCGGCCTTCTCCATCTTATCTATCAGCTCTTGAGGAATAACCTCACCGGTCTCATAGTGTTTTGCATACACCTTTAACACCTCCGGTTCAAATGCCCAATGCTCCATAATTTGTGAAGGAAGTTCAACAAAGTCTCTTGTCATTCCGCCTACACCATAGTAGCGTACATCTTTAAGAAGACTAGCCAAAGCGTGTCCAAACTCATGGAAAAATGTCTCAACCTCATCTGTGCTCAATAGTGCAGGCTTATCACCAACAGGTCTGGTAAAGTTACCTACAATTGTTACAAGAGGGGCAACTCTGCTTCCATCCTTATAAACCTGAGAACGGTAACCGCTGCACCATGCTCCACCTCTCTTTGTTCCCGGACGAGCGAACATATCCATAAAGAGAATTCCTAAATGGGTTCCATCCTGGTCTTTGCACTCATAGGCTGTTGCTTCCGGATGAGGGAGCGGAACATTCTCTATCTGCTTAAATGTAATTCCGAAAAGTCTCTCCGAAACATAAAAGATACCGTCTCTAACGTTATCGATCATAAAATATGGACGTAGCTGATCGTCACTAAGATCAAATTTACTAGCCATCGCCTTCTCAAAGTAGAATCTCCAGTCATAAGCCTCAAGTTGGTCGATATTGTCACCATTTGCTTTTACAATAGTGTACATATCTGCAAGTTCGCGTTTTGCTGAGGCTAAGGCCGGCTTCAAAAGCTGATCTAAAAGATTATAGACAGCGGCAGGTGTTTTTGCCATTCTGCTCTCTAACTGATAGTCTGCAAAATTTTCAAAACCTAGAATCTGTGCCCTCTTAAGGCGAAGGTTCAAAAGCTCAGTTATTACCGCTTTATTGTCGTTCTCATTGTTATTGTTACACCTGTTTAAATAGGCAGTAAGAATCTCTTTTCTTAGTTCTCTGTTCTCTGATTGCTGTAAGAAAGGAATCACACTTGGATTATCCAGTCCGAATACCCACTTACCGGCATTTATAGAGTCTTTTTCGGCTCTCTTGGCAGCTGCTGCTTTTAATGATTCAGACACTCCTGCAAGCTGCTCTTCGTTGTCGATTACAAGTTTATAACCATCTGTCTCGGCCAGTAGATTTTGTCCAAAAGCAAGCTGAAGGGCAGATATTCTGGAATTAATCGCTTTCAACTCCTCTTTTTTATCTTCCGGCAGCTCTGCACCACTACGAACAAAGCCTTTATACATCTCAGTAAGAAGACGCATCTGCTCTGCATCAAGAGCTGCAGAGTCCTTAGAATCATAAACTGTTTTGATTCTGTTAAAAAGAGCAGGATTGAGACTTATCTCGTTGTAATGTTTACTTGTCAGTGGTGATAACTCCTTTGCAAGTGCCAAAACTTCCGGAGATGCATTTACAGAATTCAAGCTTGAAAAAACAGGAGATATCTTAGAAAGTAATTCACCTGATTTATCATATGCAACAATTGTATTCTCAAATGTAGGAACTTCCGGATTGTTTACAATCATATCAATCTCTGCCTTATGCTGCTCCATACCTTCAAGATAGGCGGGCATAAAATGCTCGATACTGACTGATTCAAACGGAGGAATACCAAATGGTGTATTCCACTCTGTAAGCAGGGGGTTACCTGCAGGCTTCTTTGGTGTACATGAAGCAATAACAGCTACTGTTACCAGTGCCATGATAAGAATTTTTTTCATTATATTAAGGTTTGATTATCCAAGGTAAGATTTAAGTAGTTTACTTCTTGCACTGTGCCTTAGTCTTCTTATCGCCTTCTCCTTTATCTGGCGAACTCTCTCCCTTGTCAGTCCGAAAAACTCGCCTATCTCCTCTAAAGTCATTTCGCTTGTGCCGATACCGAAAAAATATTTAACAATATCCCTCTCTCTCTCTGTAAGTGTAGATAGAGCCCTTTCAATCTCTTTATTAAGAGATTCATTAACAAGACCTCTGTCTGCATTAGGAGAGTCATTATTCACCAAAACATCAAGAAGATTATTATCCTCTCCATCTACAAAGGGTGCGTCAACAGATACGTGACGACCGGATACTCTCAGAGTATCAGCTATCTTCTCTTTTGGAATATCAAGAATCTCAGATAACTCCTCAGGAGATGGCATCCTTTCGTTCTCCTGCTCAAACTTTGACAGAGCCTTATTGATTTTATTAAGAGAACCAACCTGGTTTAATGGAAGTCTCACTATCCTTGATTGCTCAGCAAGTGCCTGAAGTATAGATTGTCTTATCCACCAAACAGCGTAGGAGATAAACTTAAACCCTCTGGTTTCGTCAAACTTCTCTGCTGCCTTAATAAGCCCGAGGTTTCCCTCGTTAATAAGATCCGGTAGACTAAGCCCCTGGTTTTGATATTGTTTGGCTACAGATACAACGAAACGGAGATTGGCTCTTGTTAATTTCTCAAGAGCCTCCTGATCTCCCTTTCTTATTCTCTGAGCTAATTCAACCTCATCTTCTACTGTTATAAGTTCCTCTCTCCCAATCTCTTGAAGATATTTATCAAGAGATGCGCTCTCTCTGTTGGTAATTGATTTAGTTATCTTAAGCTGTCTCATTTATAAATAGGTAATGTGCGGCAAAGCTAATAAAAATATACCGATGCACAAAAAATCACAACCCCATACCATAGTATATAACCCTTCCGTCAGGATATACACCCTCAATGAGTAGGGACCTTCTGCTTCTCTCAACCGCCATCTGAAACTCCCGGATATTTCTTACAGGTAACTGATTTATATGAGTAATTATATACCCTTCGCCAATTCCTGTATCCATGAACTTTCCTGCCGAAACCTTTACAACCTCCACTCCCCATTTAACTCCTGCTTTTTCCAACTTCTCCTTTGAGGCATCACTCAATTCTGCTCCAAACAGTTGAAAAACACCTTCTCGACCTCCGGCGGCCATTGTAACTTGCGCATCTCTTCCCTTTAGAACAACAGCAAGCTCTTTTTGTTTACCGTCTCTAAGAATATTTACCACAATTCTCTCCTTTGGCCGGAACCTTGATATCTGCTCCTGAACAGCAGGAGATGAGTTTACAGCCACACCGTTAACAGATATAAGCACATCGTTCTCCTTTATTCCAGCCTTCTCTGCTGCTCCTCCGGGTAAAACCTCTGCAATATATACTCCTCTGGTACCACTCAATCCCTTCTCTTTAACAAGCTCTCCATCGATATCTCTCATTGATATACCAAGCATTGCTCGCTGAACAGTTCCAAAGTCCATAATATCTTCAACTATCTTCTTAACAATAGTTGTTGGAACCGCAAAGGAGTATCCTGTAAATGCACCTGTTTTAGAGGCAATTGCAGTATTAATACCCACCAATTCCCCTCTTGTATTTATAAGTGCTCCCCCACTGTTCCCGGAATTTACGGCCGCATCTGTCTGAATAAAAGCCTCAATCTTAAACGCACCATCCATAGAGGGCATACTTCTCGCTTTTGCACTAACTATTCCGGCTGTTACAGTAGATCTTAGATTATATGGGTTTCCAATCGCCAGAACCCACTCTCCAAGTCTCAATGCATCAGAATTACCGAATGGGATTGAGGGGAGATTATTTGCCTCTATCTTTAAAAGGGCAATATCTGTTGCCGGGTCTGCCCCCACAATCTTTGCAGTAAAAGTCTGATTATTCTCAAGTGTAACCTGTATATCATCAGCACCCTCAATAACGTGATTATTAGTTACTATATGACCATCCGAATCTATTATTACACCCGATCCTGCTCCTATCTGCTCTCTTGGCATCTGAGGCTGACCATATCCGAAAAAGAAATCGATCCACGAATTTGGTTGAGCAGAGCCACGCTTTACAACCTTTACATGAACAACCGCTTTCACAGCACTCTCTGCAGCAAAGGTAAAGTCCGGAAACTCCGACGGGGTAAAACTTGTATTATGAACAGGCAGAGTGTCTGAGTAAATATAGGTTCTGCCACTGTCTCTCTTAAACGAGACTACCGAATAG
>CAZCXB010000165.1:0-4318 GCA_964502485.1 uncultured Muribaculaceae bacterium
CGGATGAAGATTATACAAATCTGCACTCGGTATATGTAGATCAGTGGGATTGGGAGCAGAGAATAGGAGAGGAGCAGAGAACATTAACCAAGCTTAAAAAAACTGTAAGGAGAATATACGAAGCATTAAAATCTGTAGAAAAAGAGGTTTATGAATGCTACCCCGAAATTTTCCCGGTGTTGCCCGGAGAGATAAAATTTATTCACTCTCAGGAGCTTGCAGATATCTATCCCCATTTAAGCATTAAGGAGAGAGAGGCGCAGATAACAAAAAAGTATGGAGCGGTCTTTATCATTGGTATTGGCAAGACCCTCTCAGATGGCAAGCCTCACGATGGCAGGGCTCCCGATTATGATGACTGGAGCACACAGAATGATGATGGCTATTATGGACTTAACGGAGATATTATTGTATGGCACCCAACTCTTGAGTGTGCTCTCGAGCTCTCATCCATGGGTGTTCGGGTAGATAAAGAGACTCTTATAAGTCAGTTACAAGAGAGAAGTTGTATTGAAAAGCTTAAACTCCCATTCCACAAAATGCTTATAGATGGCCATCTTCCTCAGAGTATTGGTGGAGGAATCGGACAGTCGAGAGTCTGTATGTTTATGTTAAAGAAGAGGCACATTGGAGAGGTTCAGGTTGGATTGTGGTCCGATGACGTAAGAGAAGAGTTGGAACTTTCAGGAGTCTCTCTTCTCTGATTTTTTATTGGTGTAACTGAGTATTTGATTAATTGATTAATTTCGTGTCTGCTTTTTAATGACACGAAATTAATCTAAATGAAAAAATATCTGACTGTAGCCTCCTCATTCATTATTATGCTATGTCTCGGGAGTATGTTCGCCTGGAGTGTAATAGCGAAAGAGTTAGCGAGTGATTTTGGGTTCTCTCTTTCTAAAACACAGCTTGTTTTCGGAATATTTTTTACTGTTTTCCCTATTACTATGCTACTTGCAGGAAGAATGGAGAGAAGAACAGGGCCTAAACTGCTTGCCTTTATATCTGCAGCACTCTTTATGGGGGGTTATCTGCTAAGTAGTATGTCAAATGGCAGTTATCCACTTATTCTTTTTGGGATGGGCGTTCTATCCGGGGCAGGAACCGGATTCGGATATCTTGCTGCGCTTACAACTCCGGCGAGATGGTTTCCCGGGAAAAAGGGGTTGATAACAGGGATTGTTGTTGCCGGATTTGGACTTGCGGCTGTATCATTCTCTCTCTTTGCAGAGAATCTGCTCAACTCAGGTTTTAATGTGCTTGAGTCTCTAAGGATAATTGGGATTACATATGGTGCTATTGTTGCTGTGATGGCTCTCTTTGTTTATAATCCTTCTGGTTACGGAGAGGTTAAGACAAAAATTGACTACAGTTTTTTAAAGACAAGGAAGTATTTAAAGCTTATCTCAGGTTTTTTTATGGGGACCTTTGCCGGCCTTCTGGTAATTGGAAGTCTAACAGCCATAGGTGCTCAGTATAAGATAGAAAACCACATACTTGTGCTTGGTGTATCGGGCTTTGCCTTAGCCAATTGCATCGGAAGAATCACATGGGGCTTTCTTAGCGATTACATAGGCGCAAATATCTCAATATCTCTGGCGTTAACTTTTCAGGCAATCTCAATCTTCCTAATTGGTCACACTTCACTTACTCCCAATCTATATCTGCTTTTTGCTGCGCTAATTGGTTTCGGGTTCGGTTCTAACTTCGTACTATTTGCAAAAGAGACTGCGCAGATATTCGGACTCAGGGATTTCGGTTCGGTGTATCCCTATATATTCTTAGGGTACTCTTTAGCAGGAATTTTGGGCCCAATAACAGGAGGTTTGCTTTTTGATCTGCTCAAAAGTTTCTCTCTTCCAACTGCAATCGCTGCCGGAATGAGTCTTGCCGGGGCAATTTTGTTTCTTAATTTAAAATATTCGAAGAGGGTTCCGGTGGTAAAATAGCACTGTCAGTTAACTCTCTAACTATTTTATTGAACTTCTCCGGTTCTTCCATTATTGGGCTATGTGCTGAGTTCTCAAATGTGAAGAACCCTTTTTGAGGAGCTTTGAGCTGTTGGTAAAAATCTTTTGCCAGGGGGTAAGGGGTGGTGTAGTCGAATTTCCCATGCAAAATGTAAGATGGGATACTCATACTATCTATTTCGTTGAAGAAATTTGCTTTCATAACATCCAACCATAAGTTCTCCAGTGAAAACATGCTTCCACGCATGAAATTCATCTTCTCTCCAAATGTGTAAACTCCCGAGTTGAGAACTAATTTTACCAATGGCCACATTCCCGTTACCTCTCTTGTTGTGCCTCCACCATAACGGTTTGTGAACCTTCTTTCGGTCATTAAAAACTTCATCCACTTATCAATACTTGCGGTAGAATCTGGGAAATTGAGGTTTTTCAGCGTTTCAACCGCCTTGGTATCGTTCCGTTGGATAGCCTGGTCTAAAGTCCAGTCATAGGATATCTGTTCTCCCTTATATTGATGGCACACCTGACCAATCCCAAAATACGCATAGTAAAGTTGGGGATATCTGTAAGCAGTGAGAATACCAAGCATTGAGCCCCATGAGTGTCCCATCAAAAATATTTTCTCGCTATTAAAGCGGGTAATCAGATATTCGCTTAACTCACGGGTGTCGGAGATCATCTGCTCAAGGGTCATGCTTTGTGGGGAGATGCTTTTGGAGAAAGATTTACCTGCTCCACGTTGCTCCCAGTAAACCATTACATAATCATTTTCAATATCGGAGTTGTAATGTTTTATAAAGGCTATCTCCGGACTTCCGGGACCGCCGTGCAAGAATAGCATTATTGGCTTGGTTGTGTCGGCTCCTCTAATGATTATATACTGATCCAGCCCTCCGAGTTTAACTTTCTCAATAACAGATATACTGCCTTCGAGGGGCTCCCCTTGGGAGTCGGTTATAGGTTCTGTAACTCCGGGACTTTTAACCCAAAGTGTTACAATAGCAAGAGTAACGATCAGTGCAAGAACACCTACTAAATATAGCATAGCTTTTACAATCTTCTTTTTCATCTTTTTGAGTTCTTAATTTATTTGAGAGGTGCCGGTTTACGTGCTTTGGTTGCTTGCTCAAAGGCGTAGGCCATTTTAAGGAGCATATCTTCCCGGTTAGGCCTTGCTATGAAGGTGATACCTATTGGTTGCCCCTTTTTTGTATAGCCCATCGGTACAGTGATACATGGGTATTTGGCGGCTGCTGCATGGCTGGCATTCAGGTTATCTATGGAGAGGATTGCATCCAACTGATGCTCTGCCATAGGTGTCTCAAAAAACCGCTTACCCTCACTATGTAACCTCTCTCTCAACTCAACCAACTCCTCGGGTTTGAGGTTGACCAGTGACATCCCCTCAAAAATCGCCTGGCCATACGGAATCCTTATCAATGAATCCTGTTTGTTGTACTCGATAATATCCTCAATAGTTCTTGCAGTGATCTGCTTTGCAGCGTATTTATCTAAATATTGGGGCAGATCTACCTTCATATCGGCACTTAGTAGATTGACAAACCCGTTAAAATCGATTGCTACCGGCTCAAACTCAATGGCGATACCACCGTTGGAGACAATCTTCTCTACATTTTCTCTATAAAGTGAATCGGCCAATAAGCTCTTATTCACCCCAAAACGCATCCCTTGCAAAGTTGCGTTTTCCGGGAGCTCCGGGCTGATGTTTTTTGCACCCATTGCAGATAGCAGGATCGCGTTGTCAACTACATTTCTTGTCATTGGGCCGGGAGTGTCCAGTGTGCTCGACAGAGGAATTATCCCGTTTGTGCTCAGTAGGCCGATAGTCGGTTTAAGCCCTACAAGTGAACTTTTACCCGACGGAGAGAGGATTGATCCGGAAGTCTCTGTCCCGATAGCTGCCATGGCAAAATTGGCGGCCATAGCCACACCACTTCCGGAGCTCGACCCGCCTGTGTCAAATACTCTCCGCCCATATGCATTAAGTGTCTGACCACCAACTGCGCTAAATCCGTTAGGCCCCCCTGTAAAGAGATAATTTGCCCATTCGCTTAGGTTTGTCTTCCCTATGATTATTCCCCCGTTCTCCTTTATCCTCTCAATAATTTCTGCATCGGGAGCAAAATTATCCTTCAGCAGATGTGTCCCTGCCGTTGTCGGCATCCCCCCAACATTTACGTTATCCTTTACAAGGATTGGCATTCCGTAAATCGGGTGGTTTTCGGCAGATCGGTTGGTTTCGTCACTATTTTGGGTCCCGGCAGACTGGCGTTTTTCGGCAGATCGGTTGGTTTCGTCACTATTTTGGGTCCCGGCAGACTGGCGTT
>CAZCXB010000166.1:0-4288 GCA_964502485.1 uncultured Muribaculaceae bacterium
CTTTGTAACACTCAAAGGGAGTCCAAAAAATGACAATACGCACCCCAAATCAGGGATGGTCCTGGACTTTTCTGAGCTTAAATCATTGGTTAATGAGCTTATTATCGAGCCTTTTGACCACGCCTTAATTCTCAGAAGTGATGCCCCCCTTTCGGATGAGATATCAAAGGAGTACTGCAATGTTGTAATTACAGAGTTTCAGCCCACCTGTGAGAATCTTGCAATCTACTTTGCCGGTATCATAGAGGGAAGATTACCTACTCACCTTAAATTAGCCCGATTAAAACTTTATGAGACCCCAACCTCCTTTGTTGAGTGGGTTGCTGAGGATAATATCTGATATAATGACAAAGAGACTGCTTCTTATTGACGGACATGCACTTATTTTCCGCTCCTACTATGCATTTCTGAGACGACCTATGGTTAACTCCAAAGGGGTTGACACATCCATACTATTTGGCTTTACTAAAACTCTTACAGATCTGCTTATCAAAGAGAGGCCGACTCACCTTGCAGTTGCCTTTGACCCCCCTGCAAAGACATTCAGACACGAGATGTTTCCTGAATATAAGGCCAATAGAAGTGAGACTCCGGAGCTTATAAAGGAGGCTTTGGTACCGCTTACAGAGATAATGAAAGCCATCTCGGTCCCGGTAATTATGAAGGATGGCTATGAAGCTGATGATGTTATCGGAACTCTTGCAGTAAAAGCGGCCAAACAAGGGTTTACCGTTTTTATGGTAACTCCTGACAAAGATTTCGGACAACTTGTAAGCGATAATATATATCAATATAAGCCTGCAAAGAGTGGTCTCGAGAACGAGATTTTGGGAAAGAGCGAGATCTGCAGTCAGTACGGTATCGACAATCCATTGCAGGTAATAGATATCTTAACTATCTGGGGTGATAGCTCCGACAATATACCCGGAGTAAGGGGGATTGGTGAGGTTAGTTCAAAAAAACTGATTGCGAAGTACAAAAGTGTAGATAAGATATATGAGTCACTCTCCCAACTACCTCAAAAACAGCAGGAAGCCTTTCTCGAAGCACGCTCATATATAGATATGAGCAGAAAACTTGTGACTATTGACACAGATGTAGATATTGAGTGGAGTGTTGAGGATATGGCTCTCGAGACTCCGGATTTCTCCCTGATAAAAGATCTCTATAACCGATATGAATTTACCTCTCTAACAAGAGCTCTACCTCAGCTTGAGAAGCTGTTTATATTAAATGCCCCTGAGAAAGCGCCGTCTAATCAATCAAACAGCTCAATACCGCTTACCGAAAGGGCAGAGATAAGGGAGGTCTCAATTAAAGAGATTGAAAACAGCGCATTTGAGCATCTGTTTATATCAGTTAAGTTAGATGGGGAGAGAGTTATCCTATCAGTATCTGACAAATGGTCATCTATTAATCTGGCAGAGGGAGAGAGCTCAACAACGGATATTGCTATACTAAAGAGTATTTTTGAGGATAATAGAGTAACCAAATGTGGATATGAGCTTAAAGCCTTAATAAACAAATTAATACTCAAAAACATTGTTGTAACAGGATATCTTGCAGATATTGAACTGATGCACTATCTCATTACACCTGAGAGATCACACAAATTTGATATGCTATGCCGCTCCTACCTTGCTCTTGAGCCTGAGCCGGAGGAGAGTCTCACCCCTAAGGATCTATTTAGCGACACACAACAGAGCACCGGAAGAGAGAACGAGAAGTTGGCACGAGAGGTGTCGCTCTACCGGCAACTCTATCAAAAGTTAAATGAAGAACTTGGCAGAGAGAAGATGAGTTCGCTGTATGAGGATATTGAGATGCCCCTCATCTACACTCTCGCTGCTATGGAGCGGGAGGGTGTAATGATCGATCTAAGGATGTTGGCAGAGTATAGCAGACAGCTGACCGGTGAGCTTTCGCAAATCGAGGCCACTGTAAGGGATATGGCCGGTGAGAGCTCTCTCAATGTATCTTCTCCCAAGCAGCTTGGAGTTATTCTTTATGAGAAGCTTAAAGTTGCCGGCAACGCAAAAAGAACATCAAAGAAGAACTACTCCACAGATGAGGAGACTCTAACCGAACTTATCGGCACACACCCGATAATCGGACAAATCCTTGAATTCCGGAATATCAGGAAGCTGCTTTCAACCTATATAGATCCTCTCCCCTCAATGATATCTCCTGTAACCAAAAAGATTCATACTACATATAATCAAGCACTCACCTCAACAGGCAGACTAAGCTCAGTTCGTCCTAATCTCCAGAATATTCCAATCCGTACAGAGCGTGGCAGGGAGATAAGAAAGGCATTTATACCTTCTGTCAGTGATGGAGTTATAATGTCTGCTGACTACTCACAGATTGAGCTGAGGCTGATGGCACATATGAGCGGCGATCAGGATTTTATTAAAGCATTCCGCGAAGGGCGTGATATTCATGCAGCAACTGCATCTAAGATTTTTGGTATCCCGGAGGAAGAGCTCACCAAGGAGCAGAGAAACAGGGCAAAAGTGGCCAACTTCGGTATAATCTACGGTATATCTGCCTTTGGGCTCTCTCAGCGACTGGCAATTCCCCGTGCGGAGTCCAAGAAGCTTATAGAGGATTACTTTTCCAACTATCCTCAGGTTGAGAGATATATGAGTACAATGATAGAGCGGGCCCGCGAGAGTGGCTTTGTAACAACTCTTTATGGAAGAAAGAGATACCTGCCGGATATTAACTCAAAAAATCCTGTAGTTAGAGGACTTGCCGAGAGAAACGCCATAAATGCCCCAATACAAGGCAGTGCTGCAGATATTATCAAGGTGGCTATGATACGTGTAGCCTCCCGATTGGAAAAAGAGAGACTAAAGAGCAAAATGGTACTGCAGGTACACGACGAACTGGTCTTTGATGCCATCTTAGAAGAGGTTGATCAGCTTTCTCTGCTTGTAAAAGAGGAGATGGAGGGGGTAATAGTATTGGATATTCCTCTTATTGTAGATTGCAGATACGGTTCCAACTGGCTTGAAGCACATTAGAAGCATCGTAAAGACAAATATAGTTTATAATGAACGGCGGAGAGAGAGAAGAGAAAGAGCTTATAAGAAGAGCTGCACTGGGCGACTCCCAGGCATGCACCTTGATAGTATCTCTATACAGAGATGCAGTGCTCTCTCATATATCCGGTATTGTTCAGAATTCTGAGGATGCAGAGGATATCTGTCAGGAGAGTTTTCAAAAGTGTTTCAAAAACCTCTCCACATATGACTCAAGGTATGCCTTCTCTACATGGTTATATACAATTGCACAAAACACCTCCCTCGATTTTCTAAGAAAGAGAAGGTTACCATCCTCTCCATTAAGCGAACTCGGGCGCGAAGGATCAGAGAAGGATATCAGCAGTCCGGTACTCTCCCCGGAAGAGAATATGATAAATGAGCAGGCGATAGAGAATCTTATCAAAGCAATCCAAAATCTCCCGGCTATCTACAGAAAGATTGCCGAACTCAGATTTATTCATGAATATCCTCTGGAAGAGATTGCAAAAGAGCTGAATCTGCCTCTGGGCACTATAAAGACAAGAGTCAGCAGATCAAAAAAAATATTAAATAATATATGGAAGAGCTAATTTTCACCTATTTTCCTCAACTTACTGAAAAACAGAGAACTCTGTTTACCTCCCTTGGCCCTCTCTATCGGGAGTGGAATCAGAGAATCAATCTTATCTCAAGAAAGGATATTGATAACCTCTATCTCCACCATATACTTCACTCTCTCGCTATTGCAAAACATACTCAGTTTCCTGCCGGCTCAAGGGTTTTTGATGTTGGCACAGGAGGTGGATTTCCCGGAATACCTCTCGCTATTCTATTTCCTGATTCTCACTTTACACTTTGCGACTCTGTAGGTAAAAAGATTAAAGTTGTTAAGGAGATTTCAGATACACTTGAACTCACAAATGTTGAACCCCTTATAGGCAGAGCTGAAGATATAAAGGGCTCTTTCGATTTTATAGTATCAAGGGCAGTGACAGAGCTCTCCAACTTTCTTCCTTGGGTGTGGAATAAAACACTCAGCGGTAAGATAAAAGATAGGGAGAGAGGAGTTCTCTATCTAAAAGGAGGAGATTTGAATCAAGAGATGGCAAATGCAGCAGAGAAGATGAAAATCGATATGGGCAGATTCTCCAAAAATGAGATAGAGCTCTGGTTTAAGGAGGAGTGGTTTAAAGAGAAGAGTCTGATATTTATCAAACGATAGTATAAATATTTGCTATTAAAAACATTTTATTTATCTT
>CAZCXB010000167.1:0-4220 GCA_964502485.1 uncultured Muribaculaceae bacterium
CAATTATACTAATAGGCTCCTGTGGTGATAAAACCGTGCAAAACGGTGAGGTACAGGTAATAGATCTCGAATCGGTTATCGGTAGCGGAAGGGTAGTCAATCTAAGCGAAGTTGCCGACGATATCAGGTATGTTGCACTTGAGACAACAGATAGTTCACTTATAGGTGTTTTCCCAACCGTTTTCTATGAGAATGAGAGGATATATGTTCTCTCAATGAGGGTTATAAAGGTTTTCGATAAAGATGGAAAGTATCTCTTTACCTTTGATAAAAGGGGGAGAGGGCCAATGGAGTACACCTCTCCAAGAAAAATTGTTATTGAACCGGAGTCAGGAGATATAACCATCATTGTCAATTCTGCCGATGAGAGTAAGATTTTGACATATGACAGAGATGGCAACTATCTCAATACCAAATTTCTTCCTATTCTTACAGAGACAAAATTAGATATCACAACAAAAATTTCGGATAATTTTTATGTCGCATCTGTATCACCGGCAAGTAAGATAGAACTTGACTTCTATGCGGTAGCGTTTGATTCACTCTCAAATCTCCTTTTTAAGGCTCCAAAACCATTAATCCCGGAGTATGAAGATGATAAAATAAGTATCACTTCTATCGGAATTGATAAACCGTCAGGAGAGAGTACACTATTTTTCAATCCGGCACCTATAATTTACAAATTTGACGACAATGCAAGATTGGTTACCGGAGTCAACGATACTATATTCAATTTAAATTCTAAACTGGAGTATTCTGCACTATTTGCAATCAATTACGGTAAGTATAAGAATGTATCGAAAGATAGAGGTACCATAGATGAAATAGATGGTAAACACGTCACTCTTCTTAGGAATTATTTTATTGAATCTAAAGAGAATATCCTACTGAAATTCAACCTTAGAGGCTTTGCTCACGAACCCTATGAGGTGAACATGGAGACAGCTCGTGGTGTAAATGTGATAAAAAGAAGAGATTGTTACGCTCTCTTTAATAAGAGCACCGGGTTACTGACACTTCTGAATTTCCCTATCGCTAATAATCAGGGTTTTATGGATGATATCATGATGGGTCCACCCTTTCTCCCGACCGCGATCTCTTCCCGGTTTGATGCTATAAGTATCCACTCGGCCTCAAGTATATTAGAGCATGCAGAGACAAACTCTACCTCTGGGGAGCTTGCAAAAATTGTATCAAAACTCAATGATACAGACAATCCGGTTGTCTCTATAGCTAGTTTTAAGTAGATTTACATAAAAATTTCTTTTAAGTTATGTTCAGATCACTTTTATTACCACTATTTTCCATTGTGTCAATTTTCTGCTCTCTGTTACCAGCAAACCTCTCTGCTCAGGATAGGTTTCACTTTACCATGACACTTGAAGAGGTTATCCAAACAGCACGGGAGCAATCTCCCAATGCGCTTGTTGCAAGACACAATTTTATTGCTGAGTATTGGCAGTTTCGCTCATATAAGGCTCAGTTCCTTCCGGCAGTTAGTCTGAGTGCAATTCTTGGCAGCTACGACCGCTCTTTACGGGCGTTGCAGAACAGTCAGACAGGAGAGATTAACTATATTGTGAACAATAATATGAATAATTCACTTAATCTCTCTGTCAGCCAAAATATTCCGCTTACCGGAGGCCGGGTCTCACTCACCACCTCCCTCAACCGGTTAGATCAGTTCTCTCCGTTTACGAGCAACACATACAATTCTAATCCGATCTATATCTCTTACAACCAGCCAATAAAGGCGTACAACTCCCTTAAATGGGAGAGGATAACCGAGCCTAAAAGATTTGAGAAGGCAAAAAGGGAGTATCTTGAGAGTATGGAGGATATTAACATTATGGCTGTTAATCTCTTTTTTAACGTACTATCTTCACAGACAGCCCTTGATATTGCAAGAAAAAAGCACGCTTCAACTGAACTCTCACTTAGTATTGCTCAGCAGAGGCACGAAATAGGAACGATATCCAATAACGATCTTCTACAGCTAAGACTTGGCCTTTATAACTCAAGTCTTGAGATAGGGGATAAAGAGGCAGCTCTCAATATCAGTGTATTGAGACTCCTAACCTTTTTAGGGTTTAATGAGAATGTTGATATTACACTTGTCATTCCAGAGGAGGTTCCCGAAGTCCGGCTCGATTTCAACGATGTGTATGCTAAGGCAATCGAACACTCATCGGATATACTTAGAAATGAGTTGTCGCTTCTCTCTGCCGAACAGGCAGTGGCTCAGGCAAGATCTTCAAACGGTATTCAGGCAGGAATCTCTGCACAGTTTGGCCTTACACAAAAGGGGAGTGACCTGGGGAGCGCATACAGAAACCCGATGGATCAGGAGAGAATAGGGCTGACACTTACACTCCCTATTCTGGACTGGGGTCTTGGTAAGGGGAAAATAAAGCTTGCTCAGTCAAGAGAGGATGTGGTAAGAACACAGGTAGAGCAGTCTATCTCGCAGTACAGACAAGATCTGCTTATAAAGGTTATTGAGTTCAATAAGCTAAATGCAAAGTACCAGATATCCCTTCAGGCCGATTCTATAGCCAAGTTGAGATATAACATGGCCATAGAGGCATTTAACAATGGTAACCTCGATATTCTTAGGCTAAACTCGGCTCAGGCAGACTTTGACAGCTCTGCTGCGAGATATATCTCGGAGACAGGAAATTTCTGGCTTAGCTACTACACAATAAGAAAGTTGAGCCTGTATGACTATATAAGGGGCACAGAGGTGACGGCAGATTTTGATTCAATGTTAAACTAACGGTAAGAAATAAGATAATAACTTGAGATATGAAAATAGTTACTTTTATTACAGTCACACTATTTATAATTGCTTCCTGCTCTCCTAAGCAGAGTGAGACGACCGAAGATTCACAAGCTGCAAGAGCCGGATTCGTAGAGGAGAAGAATCTTGTAGACACAGTTGTTCTTAAAAGAGAAAACTTTAAAAGGCAGATTGTCACAAATGGGAAACTGCGGGCAGTAAGAAGAAGCGATTTGACTTTTCTTGTAAATGGGATTATATCTGAGATTTTTGTTAAAAATGGCCAGCATACTATAAAAGGTGATAGAATAGCCATGCTCGACACAAAGGATTTAGAGACAAAGCTGAAGCTTGCAAATGAGCGAATGGAGAAGGCAGAGCTTGATCTTGCAGACTACCTTATAGGATATGGCTATGGAAGGGACACATCTGCTGTTCCCGCCGAGTTCCTTAAAATTGCCCGGATCAAATCGGGTTACAACTCATCTGCAAATGATTTAAAGCAGACAATTAGGGATTTACAAAATGCAACACTGATAGCCCCTTTTTCGGGGAAGGTTGCAAACATAGAGGGGAGGGTGTTTCAGTCAGGTGCAGGTACATTCTGCACTCTGATAGATGATTCCCGTTTTGAGGTTGAGTTCGGGCTTCTCGAATCTGAGCTATCATTTATTAAACCGGGAAGCAGCGTAAAAGTGGCCTCATTCAGCGACCCGGATAGTTGGTATAGCGGAGTTGTAAGTCAGATAAATCCGTTAGTTGACGACAAAGGGCAGATTAAGGTAATGGCAGTTGTTAGCAACAATCAGGGTAAACTTTTAGAGGGGATGAATGTAAAGGTGATTGCAGAGACACTTGTTAAGGGAAGGCTCGTTGTTCCCAAGAGCTCTGTGGTGATGAGGGATAACTTTGATGTTCTCTTCCGAGTAAACCCTGTTACCGGAAAGGCTATGTGGACATATGTCAAGGTTGAGATGAGCAACACAGATTACCATTCAGTTACCGGCCATAAAGAGAAAAATTCTGAGATAGCCGAAGGGGATATAGTTATTGTTTCGGGGAATCTCAATCTTGCAGATGGATCCAATATAGAGATTAAAAGCAGATAGAGTATGATTGGCAAATTGATAGAGAGGCCAATAGCTGTTACAATGACAATTATTGCCGTTGTTGTTCTGGGTATTGTTGCAATAGGAATGCTCCCCGTCTCGCTTATGCCCGAGGTGGATATCCCAAGAATTACAGTACAGGTTAATGCTCCGGGGTATTCGGCGAGAGAGATTGATCAACAGATGCTTAAGGGACTTAAGAATCAGTTTCGACAGGTCTCTTCTCTCAAAGAGCTAAGGAGCGAGGCAAGCAATAACTCCGGGGTTATATATATGGAGTTTGAGCATGGGGTTGATATTAAATATCTTTTTATAGATGTTAATGAGAAGAT
>CAZCXB010000168.1:0-4220 GCA_964502485.1 uncultured Muribaculaceae bacterium
GTCAATTGTCGTGCAATTTATAAAGAAAAATTTAATATACACTAATTGATTGTAATTTCTCCTCTTAAATTTTTTAGCAACAAGGACTTAATTGTCATATTATCTGAGTTTTGACCTAATAAAAAAAATAATTTTGTTAAGGCTGCTTCCGTAGTACTATCGTAACCACTAACAACTCCAATCTTTTTGAGCATAATACCTGTTGAGTAGGCATCCATATCTACAGAACCTGCAGGACACTGAGTAATATTTAGAATTATAACCCCTCTCTCTACTGCCTCTCTGAGCATATCGATAAGCCAACTCTTTGTGGGGGCGTTACCGGAGCCATAAGTTTCAAGTATTAGTGCTCTTAATCCACTTATGTTTAGAAAACTGCGTACAACAGAGGGGGATATTCCCGGGAAAATCTTAAGGATTGCAACGTTAGTGTCCAGATTTGAGTTAATTTTAACCTTACCTCCCCAAGTTTCGGGGTAGCAGATGTAAGGTGTGCTATACTTTATGTGTATGCCTGCCTCTGCAAGAGGGGGGTAGTTGCACGATTTGAATGCCCTGAAATTCTCTGCATTATGCTTGGATGTGCGGTTTCCTCGGAAAAGCATACTCTCGAAATAGACACACACTTCCGGGACAATAGCCCTGCCCTGATCATCTTTTGCTGCAGCAATCTCTATTGAGGATATCAGATTCTCCTTGCCGTCTGTTCTCAGCATCCCGATTGGTAGCTGACTCCCGGTAAATATTACAGGTTTTTCCAGATTTTCAAGCATGAAACTGAGAGCTGAGGCAGAAAAGGACATTGTGTCTGTTCCGTGAAGTATGACAAATCCGTCGTAGCTATCGTATTTCTCAAAAATAAGATTTGCAATATCTCTCCAGATATGCACCTCAATGTCCGAAGAGTCGATTGGGGGGTCAAATGAGAAGATATCAATTTTATGTACAAATTTTCTAAGTTCGGGAACCTCTTCAAGAATCTGGTTAAAATTGAAAGGGACAAGAGCAAGAGAAACAGGGTCAACCTTCATTCCGATGGTGCCTCCTGTATATATTAGCAGTATGTTTGATCTCATATTCCTTTATGATATGTAATGTGAGGTATTTTGTTTAAATTACCCTCACTTATGTTATTGGATACTAAATATTTTCATTGCATTTTCTGTTGTAACAGCAGCGACCTCCTCTAAAGAGCACCCCTTTATTTGTGCGATCTTACCGGCAATTATTTTAATGTAGGAGGGCTCGTTTCTTTTTCCCCTGAATGGCATAGGTGTAAGCCACGGAGCATCTGTTTCAAGGAGAATCCTCTCTAGGGGAACTCTCTCTACAACAGATGCCAAAGAGCTGTTTTTGAATGTAACAACTCCTCCGATACCAATCATAAAATCTCCGTATCCCTGAACCCTGCAGTATGTCTCGTAACTACCGGAAAACGCATGTAAGACACCTTTTAAGGGGATATCACGGCAGCTGTCCATAACCTTGAATATCTCCTCGGTGGCATCTCTTGAGTGTATAATAACCGGCAGTGAATTTTGTGAGGCAAGCCTAAGCTGCTCTTCAAATACTATCTTCTGATAGTTAAAGTGATCTTTTGACCAATAGCCATCAAGACCTATCTCCCCGATTGCAATAAACCGCCTCTCTTTACATCTCTCCTTAACAAAGTTGAGCTCCTCTCTCCAGTTATCCTTGACAGAAGTAGGGTGTAATCCGATAGACGGAAATGCAAACCCATCAAGCTGTGCGTACCTATCCATCATCATTTGGTAGTGACTGATATCAATAGCGGGCATTATAACTTTTGAAACTCCACTATCCTTTGCCCTTATGACAACATCGTGTATATCTGCGTCAAAATCATGGTCATACAGATGAACATGTGTGTCTGTAAGCTGTATCATAAAATTTGAGTCGTTCTATTATTTTATAGTATATCTTTTACCGGACAGAGGCGATACTCTTCCCTCCAGCTCCAGCTCCAGCATCAGCCCCGAAAGCTCACTTACCGTAAAACCTGTAGCAATTGCAAGCTGATCGGTATCGAGATCCGGATTGCGAGTCAAAGCTAATAATATTTTTTCTTTTTTGCCACTATGTTGGGGAAAGAGCTCTCTTTGAGTAGATTGCACCTCTCCTTGCGGAAGTACCCAGCCGAGTGAGTTAATAAACTGGGTCGTATTGTAAAAAATGGATGCCATGTTATTAGAAATAAGCAGATTACATCCCTGTGAAGAGGGATCAGAGACTCTTCCGGGTACCGCAAATAGCTCCCTTGAGTAGGAGCATGCAAGAGATGCAGTTATCATTGAGCCCCCTCTCTCCCCGGACTCAATCACAATTGTCGCTTCACTCAATCCTGCAATAATCCTGTTTCTACGGAGGAAATTTACCTTAAGACTCTCGCTTCCCCTTGGGAACTCAGAGATAAGTGCCCCTTTTGATATAATCTCCCTTGCATATCCGCTGTGAGCTGCCGGATAGATATTGTCCAACCCTGAGGCCATTACTGCAATTGTAGGAAGACCGTTCTTCATAGCGGCGGAGTGTGCAGTAATATCTATACCGAAAGCAAGACCGCTTACAATTGTTGCTTCACTTTTTGCCAAAGAGAGCTCCTCAATAATCTTTCGGCATATACTCTCTCCGTAAGAGGTGGATCTTCTTGTGCCTACGACTGAAATAAACCTTCTGCCGTGAAGAGGAGCCTCTCCCAGTTTGTAAAGGATCAGCGGGAAGTCCGGATAATCAAGAAGATGTAATGGGTATCCGGATAAGGGGTCCTCAGAACAAAGCAGAGAGATTCCCCTTGAAGCAGCCCATTCAATCTCCTTTTGGGCCTCCTTTATGCATTGAGGATTAAGAATCTCTCCAAAGAATGAATACTCTTTGCCAAAGAGCTCCTTGAGATCCTTGCCTGACATCTGGAAAACAGCCGTTGCCGAATCTGCAAATGCTATAAGCTCTTTAGCCGCTTTGCCATTATAACGAAGAGCCCTGTTAAGCGCTACGGTATGTATAAGTTCATCTCTAACCATTGCGCAAAAATATAAGAGAGAGATAGATCTCTCTCTTATATTCAGATATATTTTTTTTAGATTTGGATAAATTTTTAAAATCAGATAATAAGCATGGCATCTCCGTAGGTGCCGAACCTATATCCCTCCTTCATTGCAACATGATATGCCTTCATTACACTGTCGAAACCTCCGAATGCAGCAGTTGTCATAAGCATAGTGCTCTGGGGAAGCTGAAAGTTTGAGATTAAGGCATCCGCAATAGAGAAGGCGTAGGGAGGAAAGATAAATTTATTTGTCCAGCCGCTGTAAGGAGTAAGTTGATTACGGGTAGTAACGGAGGTCTCGATAGCTCTCATTACAGTTGCTCCCACTGCAAAAACTTTTTTTCCTCCGATTTTTGCCTTATTTATCATTGCAGCACTCTCCTCGGTAATAATAACCTGTTCAGAATCCATCTTATGTTTGGAGAGGTCCTCTACATCGACCGTGCGAAAATGGCCTAGACCCATATGCAGAGTGATACATGTACTCTCAACACCCTTTATCTCCAATCTTTTTAATAGCTCTCTGCTAAAGTGCAGACCGGCAGCAGGGACGGCAACGGCACCCTCATTCTCGGCAAAGATTGTCTGGTACCTCTCAGAGTCGATTGCCTCTGCCTTTGGTCGAATCCACTTTGGAATCGGAATCTCTCCAAGTTTGAAGAGAGTTGAGCGAAACTCTTCATGAGTTCCGTCAAATAGAAACCTTAGGGTTCTCCCTCTTGATGTTGTATTGTCGATTACCTCAGCAACAAGATTGTCGTTCTCGCCAAAGTATAGTTTGTTCCCTATCCTTATCTTCCTTGCCGGATCTACAAGAACATCCCACAACCTCTGCTCCTTGCTTAGCTCTCTAAGGAGGAAAACCTCGATTTCTGCCCCTGTCTTCTCTTTGTTCCCATATAGTCTTGCAGGGAAAACCTTGGTGTTGTTGAAGATGAAGATATCGTCCTGATTAGTGTAATCAATGATATCTTTGAATACTTTGTGCTCTATCTCTCCGGTTTTTCTGTTGAGAACAAGCAGCCTGGACTCGTCGCGGTATTTAGTAGGGTATTTTGCAATCTGCTCCGGATTGAGAGGATAGTTGAACTGTGATAATTTCATAATAGAATATTTGCTGTAAAATAAACAAGTACTCTATTATACGAATTAT
>CAZCXB010000169.1:0-4188 GCA_964502485.1 uncultured Muribaculaceae bacterium
CAAAGAGTTTTGCCTTTGTAATCTGCTCGCCTGCAGTTACTGTGTACTTCTCACTGTACGATACAACTCCTCCTCCGAATCTCACGGCATATATCTTGTTTGCTGTGGCTACATACATGATTGGGTCGAACATTGCAAAGAATACCGATACTGCCGAATTAAGAATCGGGGTCAAATCTTCAGGAAGATCTACCTTAAGCTTAGGAGCAGATGGTACAGTATTAGAGTTTGCATCTGTATAGGTAAATGATATTGTACAGAGTTCGTAGTTGTTTGTTGAGCTGTTCTTTAGTAGGAATGCAGATGTTACCCCATCAACCGAGATATCTGCAGCAACCAATCTTCTGCCCGGTAGATTTCCGGGATTAAATGCCCCTTGTGTGGTGTACTCTCCACTGGATGCAGGGGTTGTGAAGGTCATAGTTATTGCATGGAACTTGCCGGTATTGTTATCGAACCAGAAAGCATAAGGACCTGAACCCCCGGAGTTATCGGATGTTACTATTGCATTATCGACATTATTTACACCCGATGCGGGCATCATAAATGAAGTATAAATTTGGTTAGTGTTTATTACATAGGATTTGTTGTTATTAACAAGCACCCACTGAGCATTATTAATTGTATAAAATGCCTGAGGGTCAAAGCTTGAGTTAATTGACGGGAAGATCATCTCTGCATTTTTATAGACAGAGTAGTCAAGGCAATCAAACATCTTGATATCCTTGTTTTCAAAAATAGTAGTAATCACATTTTTGGTGAGTATTGAAGATGGCTTGTGAAGAGCATATGTGAGACTCTTTACAACTCCTGAGTATGAAGATCCGGTTTTTGTTTTAAGTATATTGTACTTAACGTTCAAACCTGCAGTATAAGATGTTGTTAAGTCATTATCCATAATAAGAGAAAAGTCCGAACTTGCTCCATCTTTGGTATCTGCAACAAGAATTCCCTCTCTGAATGAGCTGCTGACAAATAGAGGCCAACTTTTTTTGTACTCTATCCCGTGTTTATCGTCTCTTACTGTGAAGATTAGTTTGTAAGAGGCAGAGAGAATCATGTTTTTAATGGTGGCTTTCAAAACTCTCTCTTCACCCAAAACAACTAGTTGTGTTGAACCGGGAGTCTGGTTAATCTCCCATTTGTATGAAAAATCGGTGGTTGGATTTGTCTCCTTCCCGAATTTTACTGTAGGGTCAATATTAAGCTCCTGGAGATATTCAACTCTTAAGATTGATGGTATATCTGTTGTCTCTATTATCGGATCCTCTATTTTATTTATGTCGAGACCTGACTTATCGGTAAAACATCCCCCTATAACCATCAGTGCCACCGATAAAATTATGGGTATAAATATTGTTCTTTTCATTTTATTCATCGTTTAATAGTTAGGGTATATATACTGAGCCTGTTACTCTTGGCTGAATATCTTTTCCGTTATCGATTCCGGCGTTGTGTTTTAGCCTTACTCCTCCGTTGGCTTCTGCATAAGCATCAAGATATGATTTGAGCTTCTGAGCATAGAAGTCGGTGTAATATGCTCCAAATATTGGAGTTGTACCAGTGCTTGGGTCTGTGAGGGAGTTGGTATATCTTGGCCAGTAACTGATTGGCCATCCAAGTGCATCAAGAATAGCTTTGTGAGCATTAGGGCTGTAGTACGTATTTGCCGAACTGGTTTTTGAAAGTGGTGTGAGAACTATACAGTTGTATGTTCTTATGAAGTTTGATGAGTTCGGATACATAGGGAGCATGTTACTCCATGTTAGAACCCCTTTCATATACTCGTTGGAGCCAACCTTTAGATCGTCTGAATCTTTTAGTTTTATTCCAACTTTTACCGATGCATTGTCGAGTGCTGCATCCCTTGTGAGTTCGAACCTAACTCTTCCGTAGCGTGACCCTGCCGGAATAACTGCATGAAGAATTTTGTATTGTGTAGATGTGGCTGTTGTGAGATCCGGTATTAACTCATATCCTACAACTCTATCACGGCTTACAGAATCTCCGGATACCCTTACAGGAAAGTCAATAATATAGGTGCTTTGCGAAAGCGGGATATTGAGGAAAGATTCGTTTATATAGTATATCTTATCGGCCGAATTATAGCCTTTGAAGGTTACTGCATCTCCCAGTCCCGGGAAAACCACTCCGCTGTTGTTTATATCGAAGAGCATTATCTCATCCTTTTCACAGGCTGTTATTGCAGGAAAGAGTGCAAGGAGAATTATTGCTAATATTTTGTTTTTCATGATATTATCTGTGTTAAAGTTACTGTGTTCTACCCATCTGTATTTCGGCCGATGGGTAAGGTAATGTATAGACAGCATCAGTTGCCGATTGGTTGTAGTTAGGAATGTTCTCCATGCCTAATCTCTTATATAGGAAGAACATCTGCCCTTCGCAGTAGAACTCTTTGTTGTACTCTTTCACAATTTCATCCATTATCTGGGTCGATGTGA
Source organism: uncultured Muribaculaceae bacterium (assembly GCA_964502485.1). Classification (GTDB taxonomy): domain Bacteria; phylum Bacteroidota; class Bacteroidia; order Bacteroidales; family UBA932; genus Bact-08. The sequence goes on from CAZCXB010000169.1 coordinate 2,463, forward strand.
GGTTGGTAAGTGTACTCAATCCTCTCTTTGCTCTTACTGTGTTGAGCAGATTAAGTGCGCTTTGTTCATCCGGAGTACTTTGTTTGAGAAAAGATTCGGCAGCAATGTAATATGCTTCTGGTATCCTCATAAGAGGAATCAGGTTCTTCTGAATTTTATCTGTGACTGTTCCGAAGAATTTTAGTGGGGTATAGGCACTCTTACCATCAAGGGTAACAGAGTTTACAATGAACTGCTTCTGGAATCTGAAGTCGTTACTTCCGGCGCCCTCTGCTTCATATAATGAAATCAATCTGTCGGCAGATATATATTGTGCAAAGGTGTTATCTTGAGCAATGATTTGTGTTCTGAAGTAGTCGGCAGTTTTAACCGCTAAATTCTGAGTGCTTAATGCCGCGATATGTTCACTTTTCATGATCATATCATCGGTCACACTTGTACTTGTAGTCCATGTGATAAGTCCGTTTGACTCTGCTTCGCTAATCACTTTGTTTGCAAGTGTAAGCGCTTTTGAGTAACTATCATTACTCCCTTCCCATATATAGACTCTGGCAAGCAGTAGGCTTGAAGCGTAGTAGTTAAACCTGGTTTTACGGTTGGTATAGAATCCGTCTATGTTTACCTCAGTGTAGTAGGATGCCGGTCTAATTTTTGTGGCAGGATCCTCTTCCAGTAGTAAAATTGCATCTTGAAGATCTTTAACCATCAGATCAATTGTCTGCTTGTAGGTTTTCTGAGGAGTCATCTCCTTACCCAAGGTTGTAACATACGGGATTGTATATTTGGTACTCTGGTCTGTCCTGCTTGAAAGGTTACTGTAACCGTAGAGTCTCAAAAGGTCGAAGTGTATAAAGGCTCTGATTGTGAGCAGCTCTCCCTTTATGAGATTGTAGTTGATGTTGTCAAGAACATCCCTCTTTATCTCGATATATTTAAGAGCGTTGTTTACATTAGAGATTACACTGTAGCTTTTTGCCCATATTCCGTCTATGTATTTGAGTGCATTGGTAGTTTTGTAATTGAAATGAGAGATGCTGTAGTCGTTACTTGTAAGTGGCTGAAGAGGAACAAACTGACCCGCCATTAACTCGATTGTTGACCATGTAAGTGCTTTTCCATAAAGGATATCGTCGGTCATTCCTATATAACAACCTATAAGTGCCTGTTGAAATCCTTCAACTGTATTGAACTGATCCTCTTCCCTTACTTGTGAGGGTGGTGTGACATCGAGCCATTTAGTGCAAGATGCCGGTATTAGAAGTGCTGTGAGGATGGTTATATATAATATTTTCTTTTTCATAATGCTCTCTTAATTAAAATGTTATTGATAAAGAGCAAGATAATGTTCTTGCAAACGGATAGTACAATCCTCTCTCTATCTCAATTGATGATAGTGTAAGGATATCATTCATATAGAGCGAGAATCGTGTCCTCTCGACTCCCATTTTTTTGGTGAGTTTTTGCGGGAATTCATAGTAGAGTGTGGCAGATCCCCATGTGAGTTCGTTTCTCTCTTGGACAAAGCGGCTGGTTGGTCTGGTCCTCTCCTTTTGTGAGTTTTGATCGTCAACCGTTCCTATTTTTCTAAACATTGTGTGTTGTCCGGGATATTGCCAACGCCCTATAAGTACTCTTCTGTCAACGTTATGAATGTAATCAATATTTTCCACTCTGTCTACAAGTGTTTGGTTATACATCTGCCCACCCACCAAATAACGGAATGTTG
>CAZCXB010000170.1:0-4169 GCA_964502485.1 uncultured Muribaculaceae bacterium
ATCTAAAGAAGACTATCTTTGCCAAATGAATTTTAGAGAGTATATTCCATTCTATAAAAGAAATATCAAGATGGCCATTCCTGTTATGCTGACACAGGCCGGTCAGGTAACGGTACATCTTGCCGACAATATTATGGTGGGGCAACTCGGAACTGCAGAGCTGGCATCAGTCTCGTTTGCAAACTCTGTATTTATTCTTGGGATGGTATTCGGTATCGGCTTTACTCAAGGCCTTACACCACATATAGGACAGAACTTCGGCAAGGGAGAGCACTTCAAAGTTGCCGATCTACTTAAGAACTCCTTGTTTCTTAATTTTGGTGTCTCTCTTCTGCTTACAATTGCAATGGTAGTAGCCGGAAGCTTTATGGGCTATATGGGACAGACCGAACAGGTGGTATCACTTGGACGAGAATACTACAACACCTTACTCTACTCAATGGTCCCATTTCTTCTCTTTTTTGGACTTAGACAGTTTTCGGAGGGGATTGGCATTACAAGATATGCAATGTATATAACCCTGTTTTCTAACTTTTTAAATATATTTTTGAATTGGATTCTTATATTCGGACATTTTGGGTTTGAACCTATGGGTGTAAAAGGTGCAGCAATTGCAACCCTTATCAGCAGAGTGGTTATGCTGGTTTTATTTGTTATTCTATTTTTTAAACTAAAGTGTTACAATCGATATATCACGTCATTTACAGCTCCATTTTTTGAGATAAAAGTTGTAAGGCAGATCCTAAAAACCTCTATTCCACTCTCATTCCAAAACCTTGTAGAGATCACAGCCTTTAGTATGAGTGCAATAATGGTTGGATGGCTGGGAGAGGTCTCACTTGCTTCTCATCAGATAGCCATGAGTATGAGTAGTTTCTCATTTATGCTCGCCCTTGGAGTTGGTGCTGCTGCAACTATCAGGGTCTCTCATCAATATGGATACGGCGATTTCAAATCAATGAGAAGTGCAGGCTTTGCCTCTATTCACCTTAGCGTTGCCCTTATGTCAATATGCGGAATTGCATACATTCTGTTTAGAAACTATATACCTATTATATACTCACAGGATCTTGAGGTAAGGGCTCTGGCTGCTAATCTACTTATTGTAGCTGCTCTTTTTCAAATCTTTGACGCAATTCAGCTCTCAAGTTTAGCCTGCTTAAGGGCAATAGATGATGTTAAAATACCTCTTTTATTGTCTGTAATATCATACTATCTCATATCTTTGCCATTAGGTTATGTATGTGGATTTGTATTTGACTTAGGTGCAGCGGGCGTATGGTTGGGGTTACTTCTTGGTCTTGCATTTGCCGCAGCACTTTTCCTCCTTAGATTCAATAAGACAACAAAGAAGTTAATTAGATCCAGCTAATATGAACACACCCAATTACAAGAGAGCTGTAATATACCTAATCCTTATCTCTACAATATTAAGATCTATTCTTGCAATATTTCTTGAACTTGGTCCGGAAGAGGCTTACTACTGGACTTTTGCCATATATCCGGAACTAAGTAATTTTGATCAGCCACCTATGATAGGATGGTTTGTACAGCTGTTCACTAATAACCTTGTACTCGGTGGGGAATTTTTTGTAAGGTTAGCTTCAATTATAAGCGGATCTGCTAGTATCTGGATTGTCTTTATTATCGGAAGAAGGGTCAAAGGCGAATCAGCAGGTTTCTATTCTGCTCTTCTCTATTGTATATCCTTTTATTTGAGCATTATTTCCGGGATGTTACTACTACCCGAAGCACCTCAAACCCTCTTTTATCTTCTTGCTCTCTATTTCTTAATTGAGGGGGTAATTCCAAAGAGGAGAAATTGCAGCGAATCCAGAATTCTTTGCACAATGGCTCTATTAATTGCCGGGATATTTATTGGTTTGGCAACTCTATCAAAGTTCTCATCTGTTTTCCTATGGTTTGGCCTCTTTATATATGCGTTAATATTCGACAGATCTCTCTTTAAAAGAGTAGAGCTCTATGCAGCTTTTTTAATCAGCCTTCTCTTTCTTATACCGGTATATATCTGGAATATAAAGAACAGTTACGTAGGATTCGAGCATCTCTCCGGTTTGGTTCATATTTCAAAAGGGATCAGTATAAAGACTCTAATTGCAGGAATTTTTATCCCAATTCTTATCAATAACCCTCTGAATATTGCAATAATTGTTAAAGCGCTCAGATTTTACAGAACCCATAGAAACTTAACATATAGTTATATCCACCTGCTTTTATCACTGTCAATTCCTGTAATTGCTATATCAATATCGATGTCGGCTTTCTCCGATAGTTTTATCTATGCAGTCTCACTGGGTATCTCTCCATTAATCTTTGTCGGGGGGTCATATCTTTCCGATATTAATACCACCGGAACTATTTTGATTCCGAGGGGATTGGTAAGGTGGAGTATCACTCTCTTTCTCGTCTCAATATTAATCACAATAGTTCATCTCTATTTTGGCATATTCAGCCTAAATAGCATAAGTGGCCAAAAGGGTTTACCAACAAATATGAGAGATATCACTCTATCCAGGTACGGATGGAGTGAACTATCGGAGGAGTTCGGTAAAATTCGTGAAAAAGATATCTCAGAAGGCAGAGTATCTCGTCACTCATATATTATAGATTTTGAGTATAGGAGAGCAGCCCAGCTCGATTTTTATCTCGCCAGACCAAATAATAGTGTTGTCAAAACATTCGGAACAAGGGAGAGAACAAGAAAATATGACTGGATTACAGGTAAGCTGGGAGGGATAAAACCCGGAGAGACGCTTTATTATATTGAATCCTCTTTAGATAGAGAGAGTTCAAAACAATTTGGTGAGCGTTTTTTTGAGAGAACAGAGCTGGCCGGAACAGTTTATATTATGCGAGCAAAAAAACCTGTGATCCGGTTCAGAATTTTTAGATTTATCAACCTCAAGGAGTACCCGGTTGTAAATTAGAGCCGTAATTCAATGTTAAGTAAAGAGTTAAAAGAGTTTATCAGACAGAATTCTGAGGGAGAGTTAGACAAAATTATTCTCTCATCAGGAAAATATCCCGGAATCGACACAAAATTGGCTGCAACTATTATTGATGCAAGAAGAAGGTTGCGTACTAAGGTGCCTGATTGGGCAGATAATGTTGATTTGATATTTATTAACTCTACATCAATCGAGCAATGTAGCTCAGATATTACAGCTATTCACAAGCAAAAATTCTCTTCGGGAGGCATTGTTGCCGATTTAACAGGTGGTTTGGGTGTTGACTCATACTATCTCTCCCAAAACAATAAAACACTAATCTATTTCGAGAGAGATCCTACTCTATTCAATGCCGTTATCTATAATTTCCGAAAACTAAATGCAGCAAATATCATTGGATTTAATACTGAATCAAATTACGATACAATTACAAAGAACTTCCAAATTGCCCTTAATATCGAAAGCAATCCGATTGTAGATCTCATCTATATTGACCCATCAAGAAGAGGAGGCGGAAACAGAAGAGTCCTTTCAATAAGAGATTATGAGCCGGATATAACCCTAATGAATGATTATCTATTTAAGCTGGCACAAAGAGTTCTTGTAAAGGTCTCACCAATGGCTGATATTAAATCACTTATTCACGATTGTAAGAACATCACAACTGTGGATGTACTCTCTGTAGATAATGAGTGTAAGGAGATTCTCTTTCTAATGGAGAGGGGGTGTTCTGTTGATTTTGACAATGTCACAATAAATGCTTTTAACTATATCAGGAACAGAGGAGTTGCAAAAATTTCATTCACTCCAAGAGAGGAGAGAGAGAGCATCTCATCCTTTGCAGATGAACATCAGATGGTTTATCTATACGAACCCAACAGCTCAATACTTAAAGCCGGAGCATTCAAATTTACCGGAGTTAAATACAATCTGAACAAAATTGCTCAAAGCACTCACCTATACTCAAGCCGGGAGTACATTGCTGACTTCCCGGGAAAGATCTATATAATAAAAGAGATTGCGGATTATTGTAAAAAAACAATCCGCAATCTCAAAAAAATCTACCCTAAAGCAAATATAGCCACAAGGAATTTTCCTCTTTCACCCTTTGACTTAAAATCTTTGCTCAAAGTCGAAGATGGTGGCAATATTACCATCGTAGGATGTACGCTGAATAATGGCGCAAAAAAATTGGTTATT
>CAZCXB010000171.1:0-4159 GCA_964502485.1 uncultured Muribaculaceae bacterium
CTTCTTCCTACGGAACATGCTTCGCACCATTCCGCTGGAATTAATGCTTCGCTTCTTCCTACGGAACATGCTTCGCACCATTCCGCTGGAATTAATGCTTCGCTTCGCTCGCATTGTTTCCCCTCCCGCTCGGCAATGTTGCACTGTGTGCAAAAGAAAAAGAGAATGCTTTGCATTCTTCAAATTTTATCGGGTTCCAAAGTATAAACAAGTTTAACTTTGTAATCCCTCTAAAATTTGGCTTCGCTCTTTTTCTTTTGAAAATTAGTGTTACCTTTGCGCTCTCTTACCCGGGGAATTAGCTCAGTTGGCTAGAGCACTTGCTTTGCAAGCAAGGGGTCATCGGTTCGACTCCGATATTCTCCACGAAGGTGAAATACAAGAAAGTATTTCACCTTTTTTTTTGCTCTATTTTTCAATTTCTTATTAAATTTACAGATTGTCTTAAAGAGTCATTTAAAATAATCTTAATATCTCATTGATGAATAAGGAGCAAACAGTGTGCGATTTTTTTTATAAGGAGAGATCGGTTGGAGTACATTATAAGAAGCAATTATTAAAGAAGCAGTTAATCGCTTTATTTTACAAAGAGGGGAATAAATCAATTTCGGAGTTATGTAGTATAACTAAAAATAGTATCCCCACCATTACCTTTATGCTCAACGAACTAATCCGGGAGGATTGGGTTATGAATTACGGTATTTCCCACTCAACCGGTGGAAGAAAGCCTGCACTATTCGGATTAAACCCAAAATCAGCTTTTATTATTGGAGTTGATTTGAGCAGAAGATATACTAATATCGGCTTGTTTGACCTCCATAATAACCAGATAGGCGATATAAGAGAGCTTAGCTCAGGTTTGGCAGATAGTGAAAATATCTTAAATCTTTTGAAGGAGCAGGTGGACTCCCTCTTATTATCTACAGGGGTAAGCAGAGGGCAGTTGCTTGGTGCAGGTATAGCTATACCGGGAATATTCAATATTAGAGAGGGGATCAGTTACAGCTATCCTATATTTGGAGAGAGGCCTGTAAAAGAGACTTTTGAAGCCCTTCTTAATATGGATATATATATTGAGCACGACACAAGAACAATGGCACTGGGCGAGCAGTGGTTTGGAGTTGCAGCAAATTTCAATAATGTGCTTTTTTTAAACATTGGGTCAGGAATTGGGCTGAGTATGATTCTTAGCGGAGAACTTTATAAAGGAAGGTCGGGCTATTCCGGAGAGTTTGGTCATATTCAGATGGATCCGCAAGGTGAACTTTGCTATTGTGGTCGCATCGGTTGTCTTGAGACTCTTGCTTCCGGGACTGCAGTGGTAAACAGGGCAAAGGAGCTTATTTCTAACGGTAAGAGCTCGATTATATCTAAAATGACAGGTTATAATACCGAAAGAATCAACCTCAAAACTATAATCAATGCTGCAAATTCCGGAGATCTTCTATCAATCGAGTTGCTTGAGAGTACCTCTGAATATCTTGCTAAAGGCCTATCTGTGCTGATTCACCTTTTCAATCCTGATGCTGTAATAATTGGCGGAGAGATGGCAGAGGCGGGTTCACTGATTAAGGATCCGCTTGTGCAGAAGCTGGGTAAATACACAATTCTAAAGCTTAAACAGGACTCTGCAGTTATTATCTCAACTCTAAAAGAGAGAGCAGGACTTCTTGGTACTCCAACTGTTGTGATGTCTAATATCTTCTTTCCTTCAATGTCTGAAGCAGAACATACTAATAAATATTAATAAGATTTTAAAAGTTATAAATATATTTATATATTTGTTGTGTGATCCTAAACACCTCAATAAATTTATAAATTATGATGTCAAAAATTATTCGCAGCTTTTTTCCCGGGATAGGAGAATTCTGCTCACTCCCTTTTGGGAATGGGCATATCAATGATACTTATAAAATTACATTTGAGGGTGTAGATGATAAATATATACTGCAGAGGATCAATAGAGATGTTTTTCCAAATCCGGCCGGTATTGTAAGTACCCATTTGAAACTTCGGGATAAAATCTTCTCTCAGAAGGAGTCATTGACTATAGCGGACATTATTCCCAATTCAGATGGAGAGTACCTTACATTTGATGAAGATGGTTATGCCTGGCGTATGACCTCTTTTATTGAAGAGTCCTACTCGGTTGATGTTGTTGAACATAATTGGCAGGCATATGAGGCAGGACGTGCTTACGGGTGGTTTGCAAATGTTTGCGATACATTGAATGTTAACGAATTCAATGAGGCAATCAAGGATTTTCACAGATTATCTTTTCGACTAAAGCAGTTAAAGGATGCTATCTCGGGAGATGTGTGCAACAGAGTTGAATCTGTAAAGGATCTTATTGACTTCTACAAAGAGAGGGAGTCAAAACTCAGTCTTATTGAGGAGCTTACTAATGAAGGGAAGATCACCTTACGAGTCGTACATAATGATACCAAAATTAATAACCTGCTATTTAGGGATAGAAGGTCTGTTGCTGTGATAGATCTCGATACAACCGGCCCCGGAATACTGTATTACGACTATGGAGATGCTCTCAGAACATGTGCCTGCTCCTCCAAGGAGGATGAGAAGGACCTCGATAGGGTTAAGTTTAATTTCTGCTCTTTTGAGCACTTTACTATGGGCTATATGCCACAGATAAAGACTATTGTAACCCAAGAGGAGAAGAGATGGTTCTACCTCGCCCCTGTTCTGCTAACATATATAATGGGAATTCGTTTTTTGGCCGACTATCTGAATGGAGACAAATACTATAAGATCTCCTACCCACATCACAATTATGACAGGAGTAAAGTTCAGATGACATTGATAAGATCGATGGAGAGCTATGAAGATAAAATGCGCTCTGTAATAGAAAACAACCTTAACTAACAATACTATGAAACGACTACCTATTATTGTGTTTTTAGCCTCACTTACACTCTTAACCGGAATCATAACCTCATGTAAATCGGGAAAAGCGGATAAGGGGGAGCAGCTCTTTACAGCTGCAGAGATTTTCCCTGAGCAGCCACGACCTGCAGGTCAGGCTCATGTACTTGAATTGAGAACAGAACCACTTAAAGAGGTAAGGATTGCTGTAATCGGTCTTGGAATGAGGGGAGAGGGGGCAATTCACAGATTCAGCTATATTAAAGAGGCGAGGATTGTTGCTATTGCTGATGTAGTCCCGGAGAGTGTAGAGAGGGCTCAAAGAGCTCTTGATAGCCTTGGATCTCCTGCTGCTGAAGGCTATACAGGAGCAGAGAGCTGGCGGGAGATATGTGAAAGAGATGATATAGATCTGGTATATATATGTACACATTGGGATCTGCACACTCCAATTGCTGTATATGCCATGGAGCAGGGTAAGCATGTTGCAACAGAGATTCCGGCTGCCCTTACAATTGACGAGTGCTGGCAACTTGTTAATACAGCAGAGAGAACACGTCGTCATATGATTATGCTTGAGAACTGCAACTACGACTTCTTTGAAATGGCAACACTAAATATGGCTCAGAAGGGTCTGTTCGGGGAGATAGTTCATGCAGAGGGGGCGTATATTCATGACCTTAGATTCCTTCTTTTTGATGAGGATAATGGCTATTGGGATATGTGGAGATTAAAACACAATGAGAAGAAAGATGGTGCTCTGTATCCTATGCACGGTCTTGGCCCTGTTGCGCACGCGCTGAATATTCACAGGGGAGATAGGATGGAGTACCTTGTCTCAATGTCAAGTGGTCAGTTTGGATTGACTGAATACGCAAAAGAGAAGTTTGGGGAGGAGTCCGACTATGCTAAGAGGGCATACAAGAAGGGAGATATAAATACAACTTTAATTAAAACTACTAAGGGTAAGACAATTAAAATTCAACATGATGTTACAAGTCCCAGACCATACAGCAGAATACATATGCTCAGCGGTACCAAAGGGTTTGCACAGAAATGGCCACGCAGGGGGATAGCTCTGGAACCGGATGGACACAATTATCTTTCGGACGAAGAGATGAATAAGTTATTAAAAGAGTACGAGCATCCAATAGTAAAAGAGGTTGGAGAGTTGGCAAAAAAAGTTGGAGGTCACGGAGGAATGGATTTTATAATGGATTATAGACTAATCTACTGTCTTCATCACGGACTTCCTCTTGATATGGATGTATATGAC
>CAZCXB010000172.1:0-4126 GCA_964502485.1 uncultured Muribaculaceae bacterium
CTTTTGAAGGGAGCACAATTTTATTTATATGGAAAATGGGGTAGGAGACTCGTGTGTTTTCAGTAATTGAGCCATCTGAAAAGTCGATTTCCCCCTCATTGTCAACTACTACATTTTCAAGAAGTGCATCCCTTTTAATGGCTTTCCAAATATCCGGTTCATTCTCTTTGCTTAGATTAATGGTTTTGGCGTAACAACCACCCTCGAAATTGAATACCCCTTCATTATCCCAGCCGTGTTCGTCATCTCCTATTAAATATCTCTTAGGATCGGCAGACAGAGTAGTTTTGCCCGTACCGGAAAGCCCGAAGAATACTGCTACATCGCCCTTTTTTCCAACATTGGCGGAGCAATGCATTGAGGCAATACCTTTAAGGGGTAAATAGTAATTCATAATCGAAAAAATCCCTTTTTTCATCTCTCCTCCGTACCAGGTACCACCAATAATCTGAATTTTTTCTGTCAAATTAAATAGAACAAAGACATCAGAATTGAGTTTGTGCTCTTTCCATTTATGGTTTGTTACCTTTGATGCGTTTATTGAGACAAAGTCAGGTTCTCCGAAATTATCCAATTCGTATTTTGTGGGCCTGATGAACATGTTTGTCACAAAGTGAGCCTGCCACGCCACCTCCATTATAAACCTCACTTTTATACGTGTCTCTTCATTTGTACCGCAAAATGTGTCTACTACATAAAGGCACTCTTTGTCAGAGAGCTGCTCTCTGGTTATTTCCAGACACTCATCCCATACCTCTTTATCAACTGGTTTGTTGATATTGCCATCCCACCAAATTGTCTTTTCGGTTGTACTGTCCTTAAGAATATACCTGTCTTTAGGAGAGCGGCCTGTGAATATGCCGGTTTTTACGGCAACTGCTCCGGTTTTTGTTAAAATACCTTTTTCAAAACCTTGATTATTCTCTGACATTTCTGCCTGATAAAGCTTTTCATAAGATGGATTATGGATAATTTTTCCGATATTTCGGATACCATAAATTGAGAGATCAATGTGTAACATAAAGTTGTTTAAGTTGTGGTTAGTTTGGGTTGAAGTAGGAAATCATAACGAATTTAAGTAAAAATCTTCACAAAACAGAATATAAATATTACTATTTTTGCTAATTAATGGACATTATGTTACCTCACCTTGAAGTATTAAAACAATACTGGTCTCACGACTCTTTCAGACCAATGCAGGAAGAGATAGTAATGTCTGTGTTAAACAACAGAGATACTTTAGCCCTTTTGCCAACCGGAGGTGGCAAATCTGTATGTTTCCAGATTCCTGCAATAATGAAAGAGGGTATTTGCATTGTAGTCACTCCCCTTATAGCATTAATGAAAGATCAGGTAGAGAATCTTCGGAAAAAGGGGATAAAGGCACTTGCTGTTTATTCAGGAATGACCTCAGGAGAGATAGATGCTGCTTTTGACAATGCAATTTACGGAAACTATAAGTTTTTGTATCTCTCCCCGGAGAGGCTTAGAAGCGATATTTTCAGAGTTCGCCTTGAGAAGATGAATGTGTCGTACCTTGTTGTTGATGAGGCTCATTGCATTTCAGAATGGGGTTATGATTTTCGGCCGGACTATCTTTTAATCAGAGATGTTATGGAGATTACAGGCCCGATACCGGTTATTGCTCTCACAGCAACTGCAACTCCCAAGGTTGCGGCAGACATCGTAGAGAAGCTTGGTTTTCGTGAGCCAAATATCATTAAATCAAGCTTCTCCAGAGAGAACTTAGCATATATCGTACGATACTGTGAAGATAAAAACGGTCAACTTCTAAGGGTAATACGAGGGGTCAGAGGCTCTGGTATTGTCTATGTCAGAGAGAGAAAGAGGGCTGAGGAGATTGCCCTTTTCCTTAAAGCACAGGGTCTGTCAGCTGATTCATATCACGCAGGTTATTCTACCGATTTAAGATCACGAAAACAGGACGACTGGAAGAACGGTATTACTGATATTATAGTCTCTACCAACGCATTTGGGATGGGCATTGATAAGCCCGACGTAAGATTTGTATGCCATTTTGACCTCCCTGAGTCACTGGAGGCATATTTTCAGGAGGCAGGAAGGGCCGGTAGAGATGGCGTAAAATCTTATGCTGTACAACTCTGGAATAACAACGATGTCAAAAGGCTGAAACAGATTGTTAATATCTCTTTCCCTGAGATTGAATACATTAAGGACGTTTACCAAAAGCTGTACAAATTTTTTGATTACACCTACGGCTCAGGCAAGGGAGATGCTCAGCGATTTAACCTTGTTGAATTTTCGTTAAAGTACAAACTACACGCCGGATCGGTATATTACGCAATCAAATACATGGAGAGTGAGGGCTACCTTGAACTGACAGAGGAGTTGGATAATCCGTCAAGAGTCATGTTTATTGTCAATAGAGATGAACTATACATGGTTCAGCTAAAAAACGAGTCTCTGGATTCATTTATTAAATCTCTTTTACGCATTTACACAGGTCTCTTCTCTGAATTTGTTTCAATTGACGAAGAGTATATTGCAAGGATACTCAGAAACAGCAAAGCAGCTGTAACATCAATGTTGATGCGTCTCTCAAGAATGGGAATAATGTCATATATACCCGGAGCAAGATCGCCGCTTTTAATATTTAACGAAGAGAGGCTGGAGGAGAAGGGAATATATCTGCCCGAAAGCAGATATAACGCTAAAAAAGATATGCATATGGGAAGAGCAGAATCAGTTATCACATACGTATCTCAGGATAACACCTGTCGCTCACAGTATTTGCTTGACTATTTTGGGGAGGATAATTCACCCGAATGTGGGGAGTGTGATATATGCATCGAAAACAGAAGGTCTGATGGCAGATCTAAAGAGATTGAACGACAAATACTTGAGGCACTGAATAACGGGCCTGTTGAAGTATCCGGTTTTACCTCTTTTATATCTGCAGAAAACAAACTGATTATAAGTTCAATAAGAGAGATGTGCGACAGGGGAATTCTCAAAATTGAAGGAGATACTGTTACACTTGCTTCAAAGCGATAATAAACTCCTTAAGCTTATCACTTAGCTTCTGAACAGGCAATCCTACAACATTAAAATATGAGCCCTCAATTCTTTTAATAGCTGTGTATCCCAACCAATCCTGAGCTCCATAGCTTCCTGCCTTATCATAGGGGGAGTAATTATCCAGGTAATAGTTAATTTCATCATCATCAATTTCTTTGAACCACACAGTGGTTTCTGCAGAAAAAGTTGTCTCCTTATCTTTTGATCTTAAAGTAACCCCTGTAGATACAATATGTGATCTACCGGATAGTCTTCTAATCATTTTAAAAGCATCTTCTCTGTCAATAGGTTTTTCTAGAATCTCACCCTCACAAATTACCAAAGTATCAGCTGTTATGATTATTTCATCATCCTTTAGCAAACGGTTAAATGAGTGCGATTTTCTTACAGAGAGCATTAATGGAACATTCAAGGGGTCGAGGGAAGGATCAAATTCCTCAGATACATTGTCATTAAGTTCTACTTTAAAATCTACTCCAAGACCGGCAAGCAGATGACTCCTCCTAGGAGAGGCTGAAGCTAAAATAATTTTGTAATCTTTAAGCAGACTGGCTAAAACAGGCATATTAACTTCATTTATCGGATTAACCTGAATAGGCCTCAGGATTGGCACTCCATTTACCTTGAATTTTTAGAGTTTGTTCAATAACATCCCTAACACAGCCTCTGCCACCATTAAACAGAGAGACATATTCGCTCACCTCTTTGACCTCATTAACTGCATCTGCAGGGCATGTAGCCAATCCACAGTTTTTAAGAATTCCAATATCCGGAATATCATCGCCCATAAACAGCACCTCTTCGGGTTTTAGGTTGTGTTTCGAACAAAAGTTAATGAAATCGGGCATTTTTTTGTGCGATTTGAGATAAATATCTTCTACTCCAAGTGGGGCAAATCTTTTAATAATACTTTCAGATGTACCGCCTGTTATAATTGCAACAGGAAAGTTGTTTAGAATTGCCATCCTTACAGCATATCCATCCTTCGCATTATGAGAGCGCAAAAGATCACCCGATTCAGTTACTATAACAGTGCTGTCTGTAAACACTCCATCTACATCAAAAG
>CAZCXB010000173.1:0-4120 GCA_964502485.1 uncultured Muribaculaceae bacterium
AATGTGTTTATGTTTATTAACAAATCGATTAAATATAAATTGAAAAACAATTAAGGATGAAAAGAATTTTAACTACAATTTTAACTGCAGCTGTTATCCTTGCTCTTCCTGTAAGAGGTAAGTCATGTACAAATGTTATTGTAACAAAGGGGGCATCAAGGGATGGTTCTGTAATGGTAACATATTCGGCAGATTCTCACCAGCTTTATGGAGAGTTATACTACAAAAAAGGTGGCGATCATGCTCCCGGAACTATGATGAAAATTTATGAGTGGGACACCGGTAAGTTTCTCGGCAAAATACCTCAGGTGGCAAAAACATACACAACAGTGGGTAATATGAACGAACATCAGCTAATTATTACCGAGACCACCTTTGGAGGTCTAAGTCAGTTAGTTGACACAACAGGCATAATGGATTATGGTTCATTAATCTATATTACATTGCAGAGAGCCCGCACCGCAAGAGAGGCAATCAAGGTTTTGACAGATCTTGTAAAGGAGTACGGTTACTACTCTTCCGGAGAATCTTTTTCAATTGCAGATAAGGAGGAGGCTTGGATCCTTGAGATGATTGGTAAGGGTACAAAGATGGTCAACGGAAAGAACGTTAACAAGGGAGCAGTATGGGTAGCGATCAGAATTCCGGACGGTTATATCTCTGCACACGCAAATCAGGCGAGGATAACAACTTTCCCGAAAAATGATCCTGAAAACTGCATATACTCTCCGGACGTTATTGCATTTGCAAAAGAGAGTGGTCTTTACAAAGGTTCCGATAAGGATTTCAGCTTTTCCGATACATATGCACCACTCTCTTTTGGAGGAATGCGCGGATGTGAAGCAAGAGTGTGGTCTGCTTTTAATATTTTAGGAGGCGGTATGATAGGTGACAAGCCATATACCGATTATCTTGACTACGCTATGGGTCATAACGCAAAAAACAGAATGCCACTCTATGTTAAACCAAAAGAGAAGGTATCTGTAAAGATGCTTGCAGATGTTATGAGAGACCACTATGAGGGTACAGCTCTTGATATGACACAGGATATTGGTGCAGGAGGCAGTGCTCTCCCTTACAGATGGAGACCGATGTCTTTTGAAGTTGACGGGAAAAAATATTATAATGAGAGAGCTATAGCGACTCAGCAGACCGGATTCTGGCTCTTGGGTCAGGCGAGAAACTGGTTGCCGGATGAGATAGGCGGTGTTCTTTGGTTTGGAGTTGATGATGCAGCTACATCTGCACTTACTCCAATTTACTCTTCATCTTTAAGCGTACCTGATTGTTTCCGGGTTGGTAACGGTAATATGACAACATACTCCCCTACTTCGGCTTTCTGGATATTTAACAGAGTCTCAAATTTTGCATATCTGCGATACGATTATATGGCACCGGATATAAGAAAAGCTGTTGATGAGCATGAGCTTACTGCCATGGAGAGGATACCCGCTATTGATGCAGCAGCTCTCGAAATACACAAGAGCTCTCCGCAAAAAGCAAGAGAGTTTCTCACTGACTACTCAGTAAATACTGCACAGCATCTATTTAACAAATGGGTTGAACTGGACCGCTACCTGCTTATTAAGTTTATTGACGGGAATATTAAGAAGGAGAGTGCTCCCGGATGTTTCCTTGATAATGGAAGCGGAAAGAACATTCCTGCATCTCCAAAGCAACCGGGATATAGTGAGAGGTGGAAAAGGGCTGTTAAAGAGGATGCCGGAGAGAGGTTAAGAGTTATTGAATAGGTGATTGGATATAAACGGTGCAACCGCCGTTATAAAATTAATGCGCCCATGATTGTCATTAAATCATGGGCGCTTTTATAATCTATTAATTGAAAAATCAGGGCTTATTAACTTTGCCCATAAAGAGTATTGTTCCTGTTGTACTCTCGGTTATTGCAAAGAGAAATGGTTTGTCTGCACGAAACTCCTTTTTAACCGGAAAGGATGTAATTCCAACCTCAACTACAGTTACGGCAGCTGCTTCACTTCCCTCTTCATCCACCTCAATTGCAGCCTTCTGGAATACCTTTGAGATGAAGAGATTATTCGGTTTCACATTGGCAATCAGAGAGAAGTCGGCAAGGAAGCGGTTAAATGGGGTTGTCATTCCCATCTCCATTAACGGAGAGTTAAGGTTGGTCTTGTAATCGAAAGCGAACTTAGGAAAGTAGATATCAATTTTAGTCTCAGATAAGAGATTCACAAACGAGCTCCAGAACCCTGGTTTACTTATAAAACTTGCTGTTTCATAAACTGATTTACCCGAACCTGGCAGTATAACAATCATATTGTATGCGCCGTTGCCATATTTAAGCGAAACTGCCTTTAATTGATCTGATTCGTAAAAACCAAATGATTTATCTCTGAGGCTCATCATCTGCACATCGGTAATTTTCCCGTCACTTAGATTAAAAGGGGATATTTTTGTATCCTTCTTATCGAACTTGATACTCCAGGGGCTTTAAAATAGAGGGCATTTATGATAAACATTACAGTCTCAGGATCGATTTTGTCAATAACATCTTTTATGATTCCCTCTGTATTATCTGAACACCATTTATTTATTATCCCGGGAGATGAAGGGTTGGCGAAATCTAGGGATTCGATTGCTGCATAGAAGAAGTTTGAGTTTTTTTCACGGAACCCGTTTAGCACAGTTAGCCCCTTATCGTGCCAGATGGAGTTTGCAAGAGAGAGTTTTACCCCGGGATCTGTTTTTGGGAGAGTCTCAACCATTTTTTTAAAATAGTTATTGATATCAGCCTCTGTATAACCCTCAAAGCCGAGAGTATTCTGGATCTCATCCTTAGTGACTCCCACAGCTCCGTTCCAGGCCATAGCAAGGGCAACGTTAAGACTGAGCGGAGAGATAAGAATGTTTTCGGGAGTGCCTGATTTTAGATCATTTTCCAGAATTAATGAGAATAGCCGGAGAGCATTAACGTTTCCGGACTCTGCAACTTGTGCCTCCGCCGTTGTAAGAGAGATCTCAATGGGCTCTTTGCCGGAATCTGTAACTACGCTTTTTTCACAAGACGCGCTTAGTACAGCGATGACGATTGTAGTAAAAATAAATACCCCTTTCATTTTTTGTTTTGTTAATAGTTAATAAAGTAACAGGGGCAGGAGTGGTTTTACCAGGTATTCACAAGGATTGGCAAGATACAAAAAAATAATTTACATATCTTTGTTTTAGATATATTTTATATGGTTTATAAAGAGGTAATAGAGAGAATATACAATTCACATATCCGGCTAAGGGGTGATGGTCGAGTTGCTGACTATATCCCGGCTTTGTCAAAGGTAAATCCGGAATCTTATGCAATATCTGTTTGTGATCTTGAGGGGGGGGCTTTCTCTGTTGGAGATTTCGAAACCAGGTTTACTATCCAGAGTATCTCCAAAGTCTTTACACTTGCAATGGTCAGCTGCCATCTTGGAGATAAGCTTTGGGAGCATGTGGGAAGAGAGCCATCCGGGACCGCATTCAACTCTCTTATTCAGCTTGAACAGGAGAGAGGTATTCCCAGAAATCCCTTTATCAATGCCGGAGCTCTTGTGGTAACAGACAAGATTATTGACCTCTATCCCAAACCTAAAGCTGCTGTTATTGATTTTGTTCGTAATATTTGTGGTGAAAATGACATCTACTACAACAGGGAGGTTGCAGTATCGGAGATGGAGCACTCTCACCGGAATATTGCTCTGGCCAATTTTATGAAGAGTTTTGGAAACATCAAAAATGATATAGATACTATTGTTGATATCTATTGCAACCAATGCAGTATAAGCATGAATACACAAGAGCTGGCAAACTCCTTTCTGTTTCTTGCAAACGGTGGTGTTAACCCTCTATCCGGGGAGAGAGTTATTGGTCCAAGAGAGGCAAAGAGACTCAACGCACTTCTTCTGACATGCGGTCTCTATAATGAGTCAGGAGACTTTGCCTACAGAGTAGGTCTTCCAGGCAAGAGCGGAGTTGGTGGAGGCGTAGTTGCTATTATTCCCGGAAGATTGGCCATTGCTGTATGGAGCCCGGAGCTCAACAAGAATGGAAACTCATACAGAGGAATTGCAACTCTTGAGCAGTTCACGACAGACATAGGAAT
>CAZCXB010000174.1:0-4114 GCA_964502485.1 uncultured Muribaculaceae bacterium
TTTTCTGGGTTTATTTTGCTGTTTATCAGCTATTTATTTTTTGTCATGTACTAAGTTCATAATTATTAAATAGGTTAATATCTGAACGCAATATAACCTATATAAAAATACGCATTCGGCAATTGCCGAATCAGGAAGAAAATTCCTGAACTTTCTTTCTGTATAGAGTAGGAGTCATCCCTACCGATGTTTGGAATAGCTTGTAAAATGTTGACATAGAGTTAAATCCCAAATCAATCACTATTGCTTTCAATGGAGTATTATCTGATGTGTTAGAAAGAATTCTTATTGCCTCTTTTATCCTATATGAGTTTATATACTGTGGAACCGACATCCCGGTCCTCTCATTTATGACCTGAGATAAATATGTTCTGTTCGTTTTTAGCATATCTGCAATTTTCTCTTTTGTGAGTTCCGGGTCTCTGTATAGAAACTCTTCCGACATTACACTCTCTACCCTCCTGTAGATATCCTCCATCTTATCCTCTTTAAGTGAGGAGACACAATATTTATCTGCCTCCGGACACTCTGTTTTTAAACATCTCAATTGCTCTGTGAGCTCGTCCTCCCTTTTTATATACTCTTTATTGCTGAGAATAATCCTGCGATATAGCCTGTTTTTGTGAAGATATAATATATAAAGATAGATTGAGGCTGTAATTACCAATAAAAGAATAACAAGCAGATATTGTTGATCTCTTGTTTTATTAATTAGTTCGAGTTTTGCCTGCCTTGCTTCACTCTCTTTTCTCTCTGTATCAAACTGTATCTTAAGCTCATTTATTGAGCGCTCACTCTCATCGTTAAAAAACTTTGTAGTCTCTTCATGGTATTTCTTGAAAAACTCAAGAGATTTATCAAAATTATTTAGACCTGAATAACAAACACTAAGAGACTCGTATAGTTGTTTGATAAATATATTATTATGTCCCTCAATACTGATCTTAATTCCCTCTTCAAGCAGAGGTACCGCCTCACTAAACCTTCTTTGATTTATCAGAAGTTTCCCGAAATTGAGATAGAGGTTAGCTTTTGATGAGACCTGGGCAGTATAGATATATTTAAGAGCCTCCCTGAAATACTTTTCGGCCTGTTTAACATCACCGGTCTCAACTAAAATTTCGCCATAAACATTGTAGATATTTGTCTGATCGCTATATCCGTTTCTTTGAAGAATAAACTCTGCCTCCTTTATATACTTAAGAGCTTCGTCATATCTTTTTTCAATAATATACATCCGAGCCGAATTTACTGCTCCCCATAGAATTAGGAACGGATCACTCACACTGTGTCCATAATCATAGCACTCCTGTGAATATTTAAGCCCGTCAGCTGACCCTTTAAGGTAATAAACGCCGGAAATATTACATAGCAGAATATGATAAAGCCTCTTAAAATCTGCTCTTTTTGCAGATTCAACCCCTTTAAAGAAGTATCTGACAGCTCCATTATAGTCAGATTCTACATTGGATGCAAAAAGGCCAAGCCCATTATAGACAGAAGATAATATGGAATCATTTTTTATTAAAGTTGCCTGTCTTAACGCCTGGTTTAGATACATCTTAGCCACATCTATCTGATTTGTCATCAGATATGCCTGTCCCAAATAAGTATTGGCATATGCCCTGTGTCTCATGTTGTTGTTCTTATCGCCAAGTGTTTTTAGCTGAACACCGTATGATATAACTTTTTGAAACTCCTCTGTACTCAGATAAAATGCAGCCAGATTTCTCAAAACTTCACCATTATTATCCTCTTGGAGGTAACAAGCAAAGTTTTTGTTGATTGCATCCATGATATCCCTGCTCTGTCCTTTGAGATTAAAGGCACAGATCACAAAAAATATGACACTTAAAATTATTTTTATTGCTTTTTTGAAGTAGAGCATGGTTACAAATATATAAAAAGCATCAC
Source organism: uncultured Muribaculaceae bacterium (assembly GCA_964502485.1). Taxonomy (GTDB): domain Bacteria; phylum Bacteroidota; class Bacteroidia; order Bacteroidales; family UBA932; genus Bact-08. Next base: position 1,915 of record CAZCXB010000174.1, read on the forward strand.
ACCACACAAAACGTGGACAAATTACAGCCTCAGCAAAAAATTTTCTCTTATCATTCCCGGCTCCTTATATTTATATGCGCTCATCACTGCACTCTCCAAAATTTGTTTGAGCATATTAAAATCATTGGGTTTGGTGATGTAAACATTAGCTCCGTGAAGAAAAGTATCGTCCATATCCTTTTCTCCGGAAGATGTTGAATATATGGCAATTATAATGTCTTTTAGCCTCTTATCGCTCTTGATCTCCTTAAGACACTCCAGTCCGCTCATTGGCGGCATGTTGAGGTCAAGGAAAAGAAGATAGGGCAAAGGGATATCTTCTCTTTTGAGCCTCTCCATTAATTGCATCCCGCTATTTACCGTATGGACGACAGTATTTATCTTTAGCTCGGAGAAAGCCACTTTAAAAAGAAGCCTGTCTCCCTCATCATCATCTGCAAGTAAAATATGGAATGGTTCGTTTTTCATTTTGAATTAGTTTTATTGTGAAGTGGGGATATAAATATTGAAAGTGGCGCCTTTATTCAATTCGCCTGTTGCTGTGATGACACCCTTGTGGTTGTCAACTATCTTTTTGACTATAGCAAGGCCGATGCCTGAGCCTTTGTAATCATCTTTACCATGAAGTTTTTGGAATACTTCAAATATCTTTGTGCTAAACTCATTTTCAAAGCCGATACCATTATCTGAAATGCTTATATGGCAATACTCTTTATGCGGAATGATCCCCTGCAAATCCGGATTTTCAAATATTACAATACGGTTATCTATTGTAATGCGAGGAGGTTCTTGTCGATTTGAAAATTTTAAAGAGTTTCCAATAAGATTGTGCAGAAGTTGACGAAACTGAAATGGAATGATATTCACCATGCAAACACCATTCACCACTATCTCGGCATGTTTTTCTGCAATCTCCTCCTTAAACTCAACTTTCACCTCATCGATAATTGTGTTAAGATTGAACTTTTCAAATATCCGTTCGGTAGCACTCACACGAGAAAAAGCAAGTAAATCCTGAATCAGTTGACGCATTCTCTCTGCTGACAGCTGCATAAGACGGAAATAATTTTTCCCTGTATCAGATAGGTTTAGACTCTCTTTTTCTATAATCAACCCCGCAAAGGTTTGCAATTTGCGAAGCGGCTCCTGCATATCGTGACTGGAGACATAGGTAAACGCCTCAAGCTCTTTATTCATATTCAAAAGCTCTCTGTTTTTATTTTTAAGCGACTCATTAGCCTCCTTTAACTCCTTTGTTCTCTGGTCAACAGCCTTTTCCAACTTCATCTTTTCTGTTTTGCGCTCCCTTATCTCCCTCTTGAGCAGTGACTTTTCTTTCAACTCTTTCTCTACAATCAGATGTCTCACCTCAGTGATGTCCGCAATAACAAGAAGGATTAGCTGTTCGCGATGTGCATGCTGTATAACACGGCTTGCATTGAGCGACATTATCTTCTCACCTAAGTTAAGGAAGGTGTGTTTCACCTCGTAATTATAGAAGTGAGAGTTTTTTGGGATTATATCTTCAAGTAACTCCCTAAGAGCCGGAATGTTCCACTGCTTATTACCTAAATCGTAAAGAAGCACACCCTCTGTCTGCTCTTCGGTAACAGCGAATTTTTTATAGAAGGCTTTGTTTGCAGATTTTACTCTAAGGTCTTTTCCTAAGACAAGCATAGGTTCGTGCATAGTGGATACAATAGCATCGGCGTACTCATACGACTCTGTAAGAAGGTCGTTACGAGTTTGCAACTCCTGATTAGTGGTGGTGAGCTCTTCGTTTGCAGACTCTATCTCCTCTTTAGAAGTCTCCAGCTCTTCGTTAACCGTTTGCAGCTCTTCGTTGCTCGAGACAACCTCTTCGATTGCACTTTGAAACTCCTCGGCAAATGCCTCGTGCTCCTGAGCAAAAGAGAGAGCATCCGCATGAGCTTCTGCTAACTCCTCCTCTAACCTCAATATCTTACGATCTTTTGCGATCGAACTGCTTTTTTTATCTGCCCCCCCCTGCGAATATAACTCCGCCTGCTCCTGCTCTGTGAAAAGAATAAGAATCAAGGGTTCGCTCCACTCAATTGCAAGAGGTACAATCTCTAAGCTTATAACTTTGGCTGTCGAGTTGATTTTTAGCTCAATTCCTGTTTTACGAATTCGCTGTTTGGATTTGATCACCTTTGTAATTTAGTTACGTAACTCAAAT
>CAZCXB010000175.1:0-4084 GCA_964502485.1 uncultured Muribaculaceae bacterium
GAACATGAACAATTTTATATTTCACAATCCGACAAAATTAATCTTCGGCAAAGGGACAATTGCCTCCCTATCGGCTGAGATTCCAAAAGATAGCACTATTCTGGTAACTTACGGTGGTGGCAGCGTTAAGTCAAACGGAGTTTACAACCAGGTTAAAGAGGCACTTAAAGGGTTTAAATATTATGAATTTTGGGGTATAGAGCCAAATCCTACCATAGAGACACTGCGGGAAGCAATAAAAACAGGAAAGGAGAAAGGGTGCGATTTTGTTCTGGCAGTTGGAGGCGGATCTGTAATTGATGGCTCAAAACTTATTGCATCAGGAATAATCTATGAGGGCGACCCCTGGGAAATAGTTATTAAAAGAGACTATACGGCAATGAAAAGCTTACCGCTGGCATCTGTCCTTACACTTCCTGCAACCGGATCGGAGATGAACAGAGGGTCAGTTATCTCCAACAAAGCCACAAGGGAGAAATTTGCATTTTACTCAAACACTCCTGTATTCTCTATTTTGGACCCTGAGACCACCTATACACTTCCGGAATTCCAGATTGCCTGCGGTCTTGCAGATACGTTTATACATGTTATTGAACAATATCTGACAACTACGGGACAATCTCCGCTGATGGACAGATGGGCCGAAGGGATTCTGAGAACTATTGTAGAGATTACTCCGGGAATAAAGAGTGACCACACCAACTATGATGATATGTCAACATTCATGTTATCTGCAACAATGGCTCTCAATGGGTTTATCTCTATGGGTGTATCGCAGGATTGGGCCACACATATGATTGGACACGAACTTACTGCACTCCATGGATTGACACACGGACACACTCTTACCATTGTTCTTCCCGGAACCATGCGGGTAATGAAAGAGGAGAAGGGAGATAAGATTATTCAATACGGTAAAAGGGTGTTTGATATAGATATCCCGGACAGAGACGCCGCTATTGAGAAGAGTATACAAAAGACAGAGGATCTTTTCCGCTCTATGGGCTTCAAGATTAAGTTGTCGGAGAATGGTATCGGCGCAGATACAATAGATGAGATCGAGAGAAGATTCAAAGAGAGAAACTATCGTCTGGGAGAGAACAGAAGTGTTGACTACTCGGTAGCGCGTAAAATACTTGAAAGTGTTCTTTAAACCAAATCGGAGATGACAAAACAAGAGATCAGGATTCGAGAGGTTTTGCTTTTTAAAAACGGCAACGTCCAATTTGCAATCCCCCTGAAATTCATTGACAGGGTAATACCGGCTCAGGAGATAACGCCCGTGGTTAACACTTCCTTTTTTATCAAGGGCGTAATAGATCTTCAGGGAGAGATTGTTCCTGTTTTATCTCTAAGATGTCGTTTCGGGATAGAGGAGAAGGAGATAACATCGGATGAGTACCTGGTTATTCTAACTTTTAATGACAACAGGATCGCTTTAATAGCAGAGAGCTCATGTACCATTACATCAATAACAGACGATGAGATTAAGGATATAAAAACCATATTCAATGGACTATCTGCTGTTAAACTAGTTAACGGAGAGTTGGGAATAATTTACCTTTACGACACTGATACCTTTTTCTCAAAAGATGATATTTTAGGGCTGGACATAATATTCGGGGATAAAGCCGGGAGATAGATATTTATGGAGAATATCAATCAATTAGCCAAGGTTGCACAAATTATTGAGAAAGCGCTTGGTCTCTATTATCCGGAAAGCCGTTTCGCAGATCTTGAGAGAGGGCTGGTAAGGTGTTCCCGAATGCTCTACAATGATGACAACCCTCAAAGAGTAATTGAAGATATAACAGCAGATTCAAATTTAAGTCAAGAGGTTACAGAATCACTAACAACCTCATTGACAATCAATGAGACATACTTTTTCCGGGAAAAACCTGCAATATCCTTCTTTATAAAAAGGATACTCCCTATCCTCTCCACGAAAAAAGGGCCCGTTACAATATGGAGTGCAGGCTGCAGCTCAGGAGAGGAGCCATATACAATTGCGATTCTTATTAAGGAGCATCTACCTGACCTGGCAGATAGTATAAAGATAATTGCTACAGATATCAGCCACAAGGCAATCAAAAAGGCCCATGAGGGTCTCTATTCCGATTGGTCTTTCCGCGAGACTCCGCTTGAACTGAGAGAGAGATACTTTACAAAAAAAAAGAGCGGATGGAAGATTTCGCAGGATATAGTTAATATGGTCTCATTCGGATATCTGAATCTGGCAAGAGATAAATACCCCGATGTTCCCGGCGGCCTGGATGCAATTTTTTGCAGAAATGTCCTAATGTACTTCTCCCCGAACGTTATTCATAGAGTATCATCTATGCTTCACAGTTCACTTTGCGAAAACGGCTTTTTACTAACAAGCCAGGTAGAGCTAAACGATGATTATTTCTCTGTTTTTGAGAAGATCCCGTTCGAAGGTGGCTTTTTTTATTCAAAAGTTGTTCCGGGAGGTAAACCACTACCAAAACACTCCAAAGCAGATAGATTCTCTAATGTAATCAAGCCTGAAGATCAAAAAAAAGAGAAGAGTTTAAAAGCTAAAAATGAAGCTATTAAATCAACAGTCAGCAAAAAGAGAGAAAAAAGTGAAGTAAAAAAAGATTCGGTTGTAAAGAGCATCGGAACAGAGCCGGAAGAACTCTACTCTATTGGGGAGTATGAAAAGTGCATCGAGTTATGTACGGAGAGACTCAAGAGTAACAAGATGAATACAAAATATTTGTATCTCTTGGCTAAATGCCATGCAAACACAGGAGAGTACACAAAAGCAGCTGAGAGTATTGACAAAATCATCGAATCCGGCACCTACAGCGAAGATATTTATTATCTTTATGCCACTGTCTTAATGGAACAGAATGATATATCAGGAGCAATAGGAGCATTAAAAAGAGGTATCTATATAAACCCGGGTCACCTCTTTTCTCATCTTTTATTAGGAAATATATCTAAGAGGGAGGGAAACAGGGAGAGTGCAGAAAGACATTACAACAACGTTCTCAATATACTGCAGAGAATGAATGAAAATGATACAGTGCCTGACTCCGGAGGATTGACTCGTGCCAGACTGTTTGATATGGTTGACTCACTTATAAGGGAGTTGAAATGAAGTTTATAAAGAACAATTGTAAATAATACTACTTCAATGTTTAAAAGTGACAGAGAGATACTTAAAGAGAGGGCAGAGAAGAACTCAATAATAGTTAAAGAGAGCGGCAACTCTATGAAGCAGCCCTCTGACACTCTTGAATTCACACTTTTAAAGCAACAATTTGCAATTGAGAGCAGATATGCAACAGAGGTTCATTTCATTCGTGAGGTTACACCAATACCCGGTGCCCCACACTTTGTCTCAGGGGTTATTATTCACAGAGGTCGAATTTTGTCACTTATAAACTTACGCAGGCTTTTTAAAATGAGGGAGAGGGGTCTGACAGAGCAGAATAAATTCATAATAATATCAAACAGAGATAACTATTTTGGAATTATTGCAGACGCAATTACAGGTATCACAAAAAAAGACCTTGCAGAGGTGATGCCACCTCCGGGAACAATAGAGAATCAATTATCAAGATATATTACCGGGGTCTTCCCGGACGGCGTCATAATGCTTGATGCAGAAAAACTGTTAACAAGTCAGGAAATTATAATAAAGTAGATAATGAAAAAAAAATTAAGACTTAAGACAAGAGGCAAACTTATAACCGGTTTTGCAATAGTGCTGATGGCAACTTTATCGGCAATAACTCTTACCTATAATAATATAAGTTCTCTTGACAGAGCTAACTTTGCAGTGCATGAACTGGACAGTATTGCTTACGAAATTACATCTTTAAGGGCAGATCTTAACAGAGTTAGAGCGCTCTCTTTGGAGCTCTTCGTTGAGAAAGAGAGTACTCATATGAATTATCTGATTGAGGAGATTAATACAAAAGAGAGAGAGCTTCAAACTAAAAGTAAAGCTATTGATTCTACTGTTTTAATGCACTTTACAACTGAAGCACATAGAGGTATCTCTCAGGATATTGAGAAATACATCAGTAACAGAATAAACTATCTTGAGCTG
>CAZCXB010000176.1:0-4069 GCA_964502485.1 uncultured Muribaculaceae bacterium
CGAACTGGAGAACTACATCTACAATGTGCTCCAGAATCTTTGGCCCGGCAATCATCCCATCCTTGGTGATGTGCCCAATCAAAATGACAGGAGTGTTACTCTCCTTAGCATATCTGAGCAGGGCGGCGGCCGATTCGCGAACCTGAGAGACAGAGCCCGGAGAGCTCTCGATGCTCTGGGAGTAAACTGTTTGAATAGAGTCTATTATAATAAGTTGCGGCTGATTCTCATTTGCTCTTGTGAGGATATTCTCTAAAAGTGTTTCGCACAGAACAAAGCAGTTATCGTGAATGCCGCCCAGCCTCTGAGCACGCAGCTTAATCTGCTTTGCGCTCTCCTCTCCGGACACATAAAGCGTCTTCAATCCGGGGCAGTGCAAAGGAATCTGCAAAGACAAGGTAGATTTGCCGATACCCGGCTCACCACCAATCAGTACCATCGAACCAAGAACAAGCCCCCCACCCAAAATTCTGTCCAGCTCGCCATTTCCCAGCGAGACTCTGTGCTCATCGGTAAAGTTAATACTGGAAAGCGATTCCGGTCTTGGATTCTGAACCGGTAAAAAGCTCATGTTTCGTGCACTGCCCACCCCACTATCCTTTGTTATTATCTCCTCCTGAAGCGTGTTCCACTCTCCGCAAGAGGGACATCTGCCCAACCACTTACTACTCTCACTCCCGCAAGATGTACAGAACCAGCCCTTTTTGATCTTTGCCATAAACCGAATTATTGAAAAACAAATATAGTAAATAAGATTTCCATTTTCTATTATCTTTGTAACCCTACGGTTTTTAATAAAGGAAAGGGTAAGTTAGATATATTGCAGATAATCAATAATATAACAAAATTTAGAGCTATGAAAAGAGTTATCGGGACTTTAATAATGCTTCTGCTTCTCGCTCCGGCAGTGCTTTTTGCTCAGGACAATGAGGCAATTGTTCGCAAGACAGAGCAGTATGCAAAAGAGGTTATGAAACAGTGGCAGATACCAGGCATGGCCATCTCCATTGTTAAAGATGGTAAGATGATCTATTCTAAAGGACTTGGAGTTAAGGAGATGGGTAAGAAGGATGCAGTCAACCCAAACACCCTTTTTCAGATTGGCTCAGTATCTAAATCCTTCACTGCTGCGGTGATGGCATCCCTTGTAGATGAGGGGAAGGTTAAATGGGAGGATACGGTAAAGAATATTTTGCCGGATTTTAAGTTGTACGACAAGTGGGTAGAGGAGAACCTGCAGGTGAAGGATATAATGACTCACCGCTCCGGCCTTCAGGGTCAGCTTGGTACATATATTCCAAACATGGGTTACGAAAGAGATGATCTCTATAATATGCTTCCTCTTCTAAAGCCAAAATATAGTCTTAGAGGTTCGTATGAGTACAATAATATTACTTTTCTGATTGCTTCCAAGATAATTGAGAAGTTAACCGGAAAGAGCTGGGATCAGAACGTTAGGGAGCGAATTTTTATTCCACTGGGTATGAGCTCCAGCCATACAACAGGAGAGGAGTTTGCTGCTGCAGATTATGCTTCTACCCCTCATGAGTTTGTCTATAAAAAGGGTAAAATGCTCACAGATAGCACATGGAACGACTCTGTTGCAGTCAATCCGCTATACGATGATGAGCAGGCACTTCACTGGCTTACCGTAATAGGGCCTGCCGGTTATATCAGTTCTACGGCAAATGATATGGCTAAGTATACTCTCTTTCACCTTAATAAGGGGATGGTAGATGGCAAACAGGTTATTTCCCGTGAGCAGGCAGAGTTTCTGCGCAGAGGTCATACAATTACATCTCAGGACTCCTCAAGGATTACTCTTTATGGGCACTGCTGGTTTATTGAGCAGAACAGCAGATACAGGGTGATATTCCATACCGGAACCACATGGGGTTTCACCACTCTTTGTGCATATATTCCGGAGATGGATCTGGGGATTACTATTCTCGTAAACTCAGAGGCACCTGCATTTCCGCGGTATGCGATTATGAGAAGGATGGTAGATCTCTACAAAGGGTTCCCCGACAAGGATTACAACACAATTTTCTATAATGAGTGGCTTACATCTGCCCGTAAGGGGATGAGAACAGCCGATAAAAAAGAGGCAGAGACCGAGAGCAGCCCTGCGCCGCTATCTACTAAATTGACAGGTATTTATGATAGGGGTGAGCTATTTGGAAAGGCTGTTGTTACTCTGGAAGATGTAAAGGAAAGCAAGCCAGAGCTCTACATTACTGTTGGTCCAAAGGGTTGGAAGAGTAAGCTTACACACAAGAATGGCGGGGAGTACAGGTTCCGTATGGGGGGCAATGAGTTTAAGGTGACATTTATTATTGATAAAGAGAGTGGCAATTGCACCGGAATTGATATGAATTTCGGTTACACAGAGAATTTTGGTATCTGGAAAAAGAGCTCTAAATAAATTGAAATTAAACTAAGATTAGAAAAAATAATTAAGATTAGCCAAAAGAAAACTAAGAAGAACACAATAAAAAATATTATTAACCACTCCCCGTTTGGGGACTAAAAACAAAAATGACAAAATGACTAAAAAAAGCCGTTTTGCCCGAGTATTAGACACTATAGAGGTGGTCGGGAATAAACTGCCCCATCCTGCCACAATTTTCTTAATGATGGCAGTATTGGTTGCTCTTCTCTCTTGGTTGGCCGCATCGTTTGATTTGCAGGCAATCCATCCTGCGACAGGCGAGGTTATAAAGGTAAGAAATCTGCTTAGTGCCGATGGTATTAGATGGATCTATACCAATGTAGAGCCCAACTTTGTTAAGTTCCCTCCTCTGGGACTTGTCCTGGTAATAATGGTGGGTATAGGTGTTGCAGAGGGCTCCGGCCTATTTACAGTTCTGGTTCGCCAGCTTGTATTGGGGGCTCCTAAAAGATTAATAACTGCAGCAATTATTATAGCCGGTATCTTCTCTCACCTTGCTTCTGAGGTGGGTTATGTGATTCTGATCCCATTGGGAGCAATGATTTTCCACGCTCTGGGACGTCACCCGATGGCGGGTTTTGCAGCTGCCTTTGCAGGTGTAAGTGCCGGATTTGGTTCAAATTTCCTTATCGGGTCGGTTGATCCGATTCTTGCCGGGCTCTCAACATCTGCAGCGCAGATAATTGACCCCGAAATGAACATCAACCCTATGGTTAACTACTTCTTTATGGTGGCAAGTGCCGTGATGATAACCATTGTTGGTACTTGGATTACCGAAAAGATAGTGGAGCCTCGGCTGGGTAAGTATACCGGTACAGAGAAACCTCTCGAGATAGAGCAGATTACTCCTCTCGAAAGAAAGGGTTTACGCTGGGCCGGATATGGAACACTTATATTCGTAGCTCTTATGGCCTGGACTATCATTCCGGAGAACGGACTTTTACGCGATCCCGAGACCGGCGGCATTCTTCGCTCTCCTTTTTTCTCCGGCATTGTGGTAGGCCTTATGTTCCTTTTTATGGTTCCGGGAATGATTTACGGGATTATTGTAAAGAGCATAAAGAACGATAAGGATGTTGTAAAGCATATGACTCATTCGATGAAGAGTTTAGGTGGATATATTGTGCTTGTATTCTTTGCTGCTCAGTTTATCTACTGGTTTAACTACTCAAATCTGGGTCTTGTGCTTGCAATTGACGGTGCTCAATTCCTTAGCCATATAGGTTTTACAGGAGTTCCGCTCATCCTTGCATTCCTGTTCCTATCTGCATTCCTCAATATGTTTATGGGAAGCGCATCTGCTAAGTGGGCTATTATGGCACCTGTATTTATCCCGATGTTTATGCTTCTTGGCTATCACCCCGGCTTCACCCAGGCCGCATTCCGTATCGGAGACTCGGTTACAAACGTTATAACCCCTATGATGAGCTACTTTGCACTGATTGTAACATACGCCCAACGCTACGACGAAAAGAACGGCATAGGAACCATAATCTCACTGATGATCCCTTATACCGTGATATTCATGATTGTTTGGGCCATACTAATAACCGTGTGGATGTGGCTTGGAATACCGGTAGGATTTGACGGCCCGGTTTATCTGCCTTAATTACTGCA
>CAZCXB010000177.1:0-1750 GCA_964502485.1 uncultured Muribaculaceae bacterium
AGCCACAAAACCACACTATAGTTAAGCAGAACAAGCCAAGTGGTAAAGAGTACAAAGAGAAGCGAACCGGCACCAACAGGACCTAACATCCCTATTAGCCACCTGTTAACAAAATAGCCGTACGAGCCACCAACCCCGTTGCCAAACCAATCGTCGAATCGGGTAAAACCAAAGATAAACGAGAATAGAACCGAGAGAATTATAGCACCGTAAAGGGTGATAAAAAACATTCTTAGAAGACGTACCCTCCTTATTTTAAGAGAGTAGAGAGCCACTGCACCAAAAAAGAAGGGAATAACAAAAGCACCCAGACCAAATAGCTTGGAAAGCAGAAGGTTAGACCAGAAAAAACCAAGCTTGCCGGCACCATTCTCAACAGGAACAATTGTACTCCACACATCCGGACGTGAGAGAAGCGACTGATCCTCTGCCCAGGTAAAGAGATAGGATAGAAGCGCAACAAGGGTATATACCGACAAAGCGGCAAAGAACAGACCTGTGATTAATTTTAGAGCTTCACCCCCCTTTGGAGGAGGCGCAGTTTCGGCATTGGTACTCCTCTTTTTTGCCATTCTTTATCTAAGTTTAAATAAAATTTCTAAATCTAAATTCGTTCAATTTTTGCACCCAAGGCATTTAGGCGACCGTCAATGTTCTGATAACCACGGTCAATCTGCTCGATATTCTCAATAACACTTGTCCCACGCGCACTCATCGTCGCAATCAAAAGAGCAATCCCCGCACGGATATCGGGCGACACCATTCTGGTGCCACGGAGAGGAAACTCACGGTTATGACCAATAATTGTAGCACGATGAGGATCGCACAGAATAATCTGCGCACCCATATCAATTAGCTTATCCACAAAGAAGAGACGACTTTCGAACATCTTCTGGTGAATGAGCACTGAGCCCTTTGCCTGAGTAGCAACAACCAAAAAGACAGAGAGCAGATCCGGAGTCAGACCCGGCCACGGAGCATCTGCAATGGTCATAATTGAGCCATCCAAAAAGCTCTCAATCTCATAATTTTCGTGAGTAGGGATATATATATCGTCACCTCTTCTCTCAAAATTAATACCCAGCCGGCGGAACTGGTCGGGAATAATACCAAGCTGATCGTAAGCAACATTTTTTATAGTAATCTCGCTGGCAGTCATTGCCGCAAGACCGATAAAGCTGCCAACCTCAATCATATCCGGCAGAATAGTGTGCTGTGCCCCTCCAAGAGAGTCTACACCCTTTATGGTGAGCAGATTCGAGCCGATGCCCGTTATATTCGCCCCCATACTGTTAAGAAGTTTGCACAACTGCTGCAGATATGGCTCACAAGCAGCATTATATATAGTTGTTGTCCCCTCTGCAAGGGTAGCAGCCATTACTATGTTTGCAGTGCCGGTTACAGATGCCTCATCAAGAAGCATATAACAACCACGTAACCGCTTTGAAGTAAGTTCGAATTGTGAAGAGCCCTGCTCAAAATTCAACTTTGCACCCAGCTTTTCCAAGCCAATAAGATGAGTATCAAGCCTTCTGCGACCAATCTTATCCCCTCCGGGCTTAGGCATACTCGCAAAACCGAAACGGGTAAGCAGCGGACCTGTCAACATCACAGACCCCCTTAACGAAGATGATATCCGTCCAAACTCATCACTTTTGATAAAGTCAAGATCGATATTTGCGGCAGTAAATGCATATGAGTGAGAGATACACCCGCCGCCAACGGGTTGCGATCCGGCCGGCTTCCCGTC
>CAZCXB010000177.1:1850-4015 GCA_964502485.1 uncultured Muribaculaceae bacterium
GCCGGTTAGCATAACAGCAGAAAGAATCTGAAGGGCCTCATTTTTAGCACCCTGCGGAGTTAACTCACCCTTAAGGCGATGACCGCCCTCAACCTTAAACAGCGCCATCAATTATATATTTTTGAAAATTAGTACCTCTACTTCTTTTTAAAGATCTTCTTCTTGTTGCCACGATACTGGCTACTACCCTGTCTGTGAGAGGAGTCCTGTCTGTAACCCTGATCTCCCCTTGAGTGTGGCTGTTCGTTTCTATGGCCGCCATGACCGATATTAACCGGTGCTGCAGATGAGTGAGTAAAGGCCGGCAGATGGAAATCCTCCGGCACAGAGAGGCGTCCCTGAGATAAAACATTGATATCGCGGAATATAATATCCTCCGATACACTCTCCTTGTTCCAGATTATATACTGCTGCCTCATATACCCCGCAAGGAACATCACCATATTGCGGCGAAGCTCATCATCCTCTCTATCTGCAATCATATCAACCATATTCTGGATATTCCTTCCATAGTGTGCCGCTTTCAAAGGGCTCTTATCAAGAGGAATAGGATTTGGCTTGGTATAGAAGGTCTCCTTTGTGGGAATCGGATATGGTGAATCTATATCTATCTCAAAATCTGAGATTATCTGCACGTGATCCCAAAGTTTATGTTTGAAGTCACTCAAGTCGCGAAGCTGAGGATTCAAAATACCCATAACTCCTACAACCGCACGTATCTGCTCGTTTCTCTTCTCCTTATCCTCTATGCTTGAAACGTATTCTATCATTTTTTGAACATGCCTGCCGTACTCCGGCATTATCAGCTTGCTCCTCTGAGTATTATAATCCATTTTTCCTCTTATTTAATTCTAACAAAGATACACAAATTTTAGCACCAAGCTCCTCGAGATAGAGCTTTGCCCACTTATCGGTTACTTCAATAACCTTGCCCGAACGTGTCTCAAACGGGCCTGCAATGATATCCACCTCATCTCCATTGGTTATAATCTCCCTGTTCCGGGCAATATCGAGGAACTCTCTGATCGCCTCTATCTCATTATCTCTCACCACAGCAGGCCTCCCAAGGTAGAACACGATTCTGGCAACGCCGTAAATATTAAGCAGTTCCCTTACCTTGTGCTCGGTGCAATTTACAAAAATATAGGATTTAAACAGCGGCAACTCCACCACCTTGACCCTGTCACTCCACTTCTTCTTTACTATATGAATAGGCAGATAACACTCAATTCCCATCTGAACCAACCTCTCCTCTACCCTCTTCTCCGCCCTTGCAGAGGTATATAAAACAAACCAAGACATTCTGAAAGATTCTAATTTTGAAATCGTCAATGTTTCTGAATCTCAATAGAGACTCGGCATATCAATCTGCAAATATAACTAAAATATAGTGAATAGTGTTATCTTTGTACTCTGTGCAATTGAAACAGTAATTATAAAGATATGCATAATAAGCTAATCAACAAAGAGATAAAAATGGCCGTAGTTGGTCTTGGGTATGTGGGACTGCCTCTGGCGCTCGAATTTGCAAAGCACATAAGTGTTATCGGATACGATATCAAGGAGCGAAATCTTGAATTGCTGCGTAACCGTATTGATCCAAGTGGAGAGCTTGGCAGCCAATCGTTTGTAGATAGAGATATTATCTACACCTCCAATCCTGAAGATCTTAAGCTGGCGAACTTCTTTATTGTGGCGGTTCCCACTCCGATAGATAAATACAATAAGCCGGATCTTCATCCGCTGTTATCTGCTACAGAGGCAGTTGCAAAAGCAATCCACCCAGGAGATTATATCATTTATGAATCAACCGTTTACCCCGGTTGCACTACCGAGGAGTGTGTTCCGATTCTTGAAAAGTTATCCGGTCTCAGATATATTGATGAGTTTAAAGTGGGTTACTCGCCTGAGAGGATCAACCCGGGTGACTCGGAGCACTCTCTTCAGAATACTATTACGATTGTCTCCTCTTGCGATGATGAGTCTCTGGAGCATATTGCTGCTATTTACGAGATGGTTGTGACTGCCGGTGTTCACAGGGCTCCCGATATCCGCGTTGCCGAGGCGGCTAAGATTATTGAGAACACTCAGAGGGATGTAAATATTGCTCTGATGAATGAGCTCTCTATTTTGTTTAACAGGATGGGGATAAATACTTTTGATGT
>CAZCXB010000178.1:0-4015 GCA_964502485.1 uncultured Muribaculaceae bacterium
CCTAAATCAATGTATCTGTATCCTGTAGATGTACATTCACTATCAAAAACCGGGTTGTGAAGCTTATCTCCGTATCTCCATTGTTTTGAACGCAATCCCGGACCGGTGCGAAAAGAGAGTCCGTTCTCCATCCAACAAATAGCTATCTCTTCTACGCACTTAGGGTAGTGTTTACAACAGTAGTCATATAGAATCAAACCCCTCTCTTCATTACCTGATAGTTTCTCAAAACTATTTTCATGTATGTGATAAGTGAATCTTTCAAGAAAAGAGCTCTCTCTAATTACTATATTAGAAAAAACCTCATTCCACATTTCATTATTGTAATAGAGATCAAGAACTCTGGAGAGCGTTGATGCTACAGAGAGCTCATTATAAGTCATCCATTTTGTTGAAAGGATCTCGTATGGCGGAGAAGGTGAGTAGTTTAGCCCTAATTCTGATGCTCTTCTTTGGAAAACGGTTCCCGGTAGCACTTTAAGTAGTTCAAGCTGTATCTCTAAAGGAGAGGCAACTATTAATCTGTGGGCATCACAAAACAGGTTCTCAAGTGTATAGTAAGGCAGGCCGGCGATAAGATCGCAATGAACATCAAATCTTCTGAAAGAGAGCAGAGTTAGTAACCCCTTAAGAGTCTCCTCCGAGCTACCATACCTCATACACTCTTCAATTACTGTGTCGTTAAGGCTCTGAACTCCCGCTTCTACATGTATAAGCTCAGGAGGGATACTATTTAGAATCTCCTTAACTGAATTACCAAGAATCGAGGGGTGGATCTCTAAGTGAAATATCATATCGGTATGATATTTTTTAAATAGATTTAACAGTGAGGATGCTCTGGAGTCCGAAGCGTTAAATGTTCTGTCGAGTACTCTCACCTCTTTTATCTTCTTAGATCTTATATTGTTTAGCCTAAATTCAACGTCTTCTACAGGTATATACTCAACCCTTCTTCCGTCACCGCTAATGCAGAATGCACATCTGTTAAAGCACCCCCTTGATGTCTCAATCTGAACAAATGGTTTTTCCCAATCAAAAAAGCGGGAAGATTCAGGTGGAAATAGCATTGAAAAATTTTTCACTATTGCTATTCCGTTATCTTTATAGTCGCCGCCTGAATCAAGATAGCAGAAGCCATTCAGGTTTTTCCAAACAGACTCATTATGAATATTCTTAATAAATTCGGGATAGATATCTTCACCCTCTCCTCTAAATACTGCTGTAACATATCTGTTTCTCTGTAAATATTCCCGATTATCTCCAAGAAACTCAGGACCACCAAGCACAATTTTTAGATTTGGCACAATTGCATTAGCTCTCTCAATGATTTTTAGTAAAAAAAGGTGATTAAAAAGCCATGCAGTTGAGAGAATATAGTCCGGTTTGAAAGTTGATATCTGAGAGAGATAAAAACCTGGATCACGGTTGATTGTTCCCGATAGTATCAGCCAGCTGTGTATAGACTCATCCTGAGGCGGAAGCTGCGCATGAAGCGCAGGAATAGCAAGAGAAGAGTGTGAATAGGAGGAGTTTATATTTAGCCAAAGAATTCTCATTTTTTATTCAAAGATAGTTATTTATCTATTTTGATGATTTTTAATTCTTATGCAAAATGACTACTTTTGAAAAATTTTGACTTTAATGGATAGCAGTATTTTGATTAAAGAGATAAACACCACTCACGGAAGAGTTGATGTTCTTATCTTGGGAGATAGAATAGAGAGAGTAGCCTCAAATATTGATTATAATGCCGATAAGTTGTTAGATGGGTCAAAAAAACATCTGATTCCGGGCTTTATTAATATGCATACTCATGCAGCTATGACTCTGATGAGAGGTATTGGAGAGGATATGGTTTTAATGGAGTGGCTCTATAAAAAAATTTGGCCGACAGAGCAAAAACTTGATGATGAGCTTGTTTACTGGGGTACTAAGCTGGCGTGTCTTGAGATGATTAAAAGTGGAACCACTTGTTTTAATGATCAGTACTGGTTCCTTGAATCAGCTGTAAAAGCAACTGCAGAGATGGGGATGAGATCGGTACAGCCATTTGTTATTCTCGACCTTAATGACAGATCAAAATCTGCTAAAATAAAAGAGGAGTGCATTGCAGCTTGGGAGCAATCTCTCACGTGGGGAGATGCCAATAGTTTTGCAATTGGGATTCACTCGCCTTACAGTGTATCAGAGGAGATGTTGATCTGGGGCTTTGAGTTTGCCAGGGAGCGGAACCTTCTTGTACATATACACGTTTCAGAGACAGAGGGTGAGAACAGAAACTCTATTGCTATGCACGGAGTATCGCCAACACAATATCTTGAAAGATTAGGTTTACTTGGCCCTAATGTAATAGCAGCTCACTGTCTCTGGATGGATGACCGTGATATTGAGATCTTCTCAAAAAGAGGGGTAAAGGTTGTCCACAATATCAACTCAAATCTAAAGATAGCATCGGGATATAAGTTCAGATACAATGAATTTCGTGATGCAGGGGTTACTGTAACTCTGGGAACTGACGGGTGCGCATCATCTAATAATCTTGATATGTTAGAAGCTATGAAGATAGCCGCACTTGTACAGAAGGGGTGGAGAGGGGATCCAACTGCGATGCCACTTAATGAGCTCATATCTCTTGCTACCGAAAACGGCGCTAAGGCACTAGGTATAGACTGTGGGGTAATAAGAGAGGGTTCCCTTGCTGATCTTGTTATTATTGATACCGATTCTTATGCATTCACACCGGATATTAATTTTTTGGCGAATCTCATCTATTCGGCAAACAGTTCATGCATTGACACTGTTATATGCAACGGCAAGATTTTGATGGAGGGTAGGAGGGTCAACGGAGAGAGGGAGATTTTAGATAATGTAAACAGATTATTCAGTAAATTACTTTAAACATGGCTAAAGAGTATTTGGAGATGATTAGGGAGGCAGCCTCCTTTATATCGGAAAAGATTGGTAACAAAGTTCCTTTTGCAGGAATTATTCTTGGAAGTGGTCTTGGTGAGTTAGGAGAAAAGATTGCAAATAAGATTGTTATACCATATTCGGAGATTCCCCATTTTGCTGTTTCTACGGCAGTAGGGCATAAAGGAAATCTCATTGCAGGAGATTTGGGAGGGAAATTTGTTGTTGCAATGCAAGGTCGTTTCCACTATTACGAAGGTTATGGGATGGATAAGGTAACTCTTCCTGTAAGGGTTATGAAAATGGTTGGAATATCATATCTGTTTGTATCAAATGCAGCAGGAGGGGTAAACAAAGATTACAGAGTAGGGGATATTATGGTTATAAGAGATCACATAAATCTAATGCCAAACCCTCTTATCGGGAAAAACCTTGATGAGTTTGGACCAAGGTTTCCTGATATGACAAGACCTTATGACAGATCTGTAATTGAAAAGGCAGAGATTGTTGCTAAAAATATTGGGATAAAGATTCATAAGGGGGTATATCTGGCAGGAACCGGACCTACCTATGAAACACCCGCAGAATATAGTTTTTTCCGGACAATAGGGGCAGATGCTGTCGGTATGTCTACTGTTCCGGAGGTTATTGTTGCAAGACACTCATCTATTCCTGTATTTGGAGTATCTGTAATTACAAATGAAGCCTTCAGTTTTGCAGATGACTTTGTGAATGATGGAGATGATGTGGTAGAGGCTGCAAATAGTGCTGCAGAGAAGTTAACAGCTCTTGTAACGGGATTAATAGAATCACTTTAATATGATTAAAAATATAATATTTGACCTTGGAGGAGTGCTAGTTGGTCTTAACAGGAGCGCGTGTATTGAAGCCTTTACAAAAATTGGTTTTCCCGGCTTTGATCAGATACTTAACGAATATCTTCAGGGTGGCTTTTTCCTTGAATATGAAAAAGGAGAGATATCTACTGATGAGTTTCGTGACATTATCAGGAGTTACATTGATCCGGAGATAAGAGAATCCATAACAGATTTGCAGATATATCAGGCAATGGGATCATTTCTTGATATAATCCCTCAATATAAAC
>CAZCXB010000179.1:0-3985 GCA_964502485.1 uncultured Muribaculaceae bacterium
TTATTTCTCATTTCAGAAAAAAATTATCTGACTCGTAAATGTTATTATCTTTTATATCACCCTTTTCTAAAAGATCACAGCTTTATTTGCTATGTAATAACAAATAAAAATTTACGTTATGGAGAAGTCGATGAACAGAGTTGAGTTAAAAGGCAATGTGGGGTTTGATCCACGCATTAGCAATTTCGAAGATGGGGGAGTAGTAATGAGACTCTCTCTTGCAACAAACGAGAGCTTTAAAAACAGAAAAGGGGAGTTGATGGAGGAGACTGTATGGCATAACATTGTCGCATGGGCGGGAAAGAGTATGCCGGACTTTTCAAAAATCAGAAAGGGAGATTTTCTTTCAGTAACAGGAAGGCTTAAACCGGTTAATTATCAGACTAAAACCGGTATTGAACGTCAGACATATGAGATTGTGGCCTATAATATAAAACTTACGGATGGTGTGGAGGAATAGAAAATTATAACTATTTTTGAGGGGTAAACCGGAGGGGATTTTAATCTCCCCTCCTCTATCTTATATATATATGCAAAGTGAATTGCAAATCTACAACACCATCTCGCGCAAAAAGGAGAGGTTTGAACCTGTAACACCCGGAATGGCAGGAATATATGTATGCGGACCCACTGTATACGGAGATGCTCATCTGGGACATGCCAGACCCGGAATAACATATGATGTACTTGTGAGATTGATGAGACATATCGGATATAAAGTAAGGTATGTCAGGAATATAACAGATGTAGGACACCTTGAGAACGACTCCGATAACGGTGAGGATAAGATTGCTCAAAAAGCGAGACTGGAGCAGCTTGAGCCGATGGAGGTGGTACAACACTATACAATCAGATATCATGAGGCGATGAAGCTTCTCAACACACTCCCCCCAAGCATAGAACCAAGGGCATCCGGCCATATAATTGAGCAGATAACCCTTGTTAACAAGATACTTGATAATGGGTATGCCTACGAGAGTAATGGATCTGTCTATTTTGACGTAGAGGGTTATAACAAAAAGTACCCGTACGGAGTACTCTCTGGACGTACACTTGATGATATGATGAGTAACTCAAGAGAGCTTGAGGGTAGTAGCGATAAAAAATCTTCTTTCGATTTTGCCCTATGGAAAAAAGCATCCAGAGAACATATTATGAAGTGGCCATCTCCATGGGGTGAGGGATTTCCGGGCTGGCATCTTGAGTGCTCTGCAATGAGTGCAAAGTATCTGGGCTTAAGCTTTGATATACACGGAGGGGGAATGGACCTGCTCTTCCCTCACCACGAATGTGAACTTGCACAGAATACCGCTGCCCGTGGCGAGGGTGGCGTAAGATACTGGATGCATAACAATATGATTACCATTAACGGTCAAAAGATGGGTAAATCTCTTGGTAATTTCATCACTCTTCAGGAGCTCTTTACCGGAGAGCACAAACTCCTTACACAGCCATTCTCTCCAATGACGATAAGGTTCTTTATCTTACAGGCACACTACAGAAGCACTCTTGACTTCAGTAACGATGCCCTGATTGCGGCGGAGAAGGGTTACAGAAGGATGATGACTGCAGCTGCAGATGTAAAATCACTTAATGCCACAGACGGAGATCTCTCTCAAGGTATTAAGGAGATTGAGGAGGGTGTTATGAGTGCACTGTTGGACGACATGAACACCCCTGTTGCCATTGCTCATATTTTTGATGCAGTGAGAGTTGTAAACTCAGCAAAGGATGGACTGGTAAAAATCACTATAAAGGATAGGGAGTCACTTATACAGATGTTTGATGTTGTGGTAAGTGATATTCTTGGTCTTGCAGATGAGAAGAGTGACGGAGAGAGTGGTGCTGTTCTTTCGGGTGTGATGGAGATGATTCTTGAGATGAGAAGGGAGGCAAAAATCAATAAGGATTTTGCAAAGAGTGATTCCATCAGGGATAGGCTCAAATCGATGGGGATTGAGATTAAAGATACAAAAGAGGGGACAGAGTGGCGTTTGTAGATATCTCCAAAACAGATATATCACTTTAAAACATCATAATTATGAAAAGAAGAGATTTCTTTAAATTTGTCTCTCTTACCGGTGCAGGTCTTGCTTTTAGTCCGGTAATCAGGGCCGCGGAGAGAACATCAATGCTTACCGGTGGTGATGCTATTGAGACCAACATAGGAGATGCCGTAAAGATTCCCAGGGTCAAAAGCTCTATGCCGGGACTCTATCCGGGGAGGGTGGTAAAGATTGTTGATAACAAGTCGGTTATTGATGGTAAACCTCAGGAGGATGCAGCATATAAGATGTTGAGTGCTGCTATGTTATCGCTTACAGGGGAGAAAACTCTAAAAAAAGCGTGGAGAAAATTTGTTGGACCAAAGGATATTATTGGGTTAAAGGTGAACCCGGTAGCCGGGAAACTACTGACCACATCTCATGCCGTTACAAAATCTGTTATCAGACAGTTGGAGGAGTCCGGAATTCCTCGTAAAAACATAGTTATCTGGGATAGAAGAGAGATGCAACTGGCAGAGACAGGGTATAACAGCGAGAACTATCCCGGTATAAAGATTGTTGGGACAGAGCATCAGAGCCCTGAGGGGAGTTACTACGATAATCAGGGGATACTGCTTAGTGAAGCAAGAGTTGACAAGTCTCAATTTTTCTATGCCGACCTCGAAGGGGAGTACGACGACTACACCTTACCTTTTATGGTAAACGGGGGTAAATACTCCTATTTTTCAAGGATCTGTACTGAGCAGGTAACAAAAATAATCAATCTCCCCATACTCAAAAACGCAGGCCCTACCACAACTCTATGCCTTAAAAACCTTGCATTCGGAGCAATAACCAATACAGGACGTCTTCACAAACTATGGCATGAGACATGTGCCTACGTATGTGCATTCCCGCACCTGAGAGACAAAGTTGTACTCAATATAGTAGATGGACTTGTCGGTTGTTTTGACGGCGGACCTGGAGCTAAGCCCCAGTTTATCTGTAATTACAATATGCTGTTGGTTGGAAGTGATCCGGTTGCTGTAGACAGAACGGGTCACGATGTGATTATTGCCAAAAGAGTTGAGATGGGTGTTCAGAAGGAGGATTCGCCCGGAGCTTCCAGGTTTATAACACTTGCTCAGGATCTAAAGTTGGGAGTGGGAGAGAGAGAGAAGATTACACTCATTGAGAGAGCTCTTCCGGAGCTATCTGCCTAGCAAAAAATTGATAAGATGTTATCCATAAATACCAAACAAGCTTTTTTTGCCCTGATTATCTCTCTATTGTCAATTTATTACGGGGTTATTCCTGTAAATGCTCAGGAGCCGGAGATTACACGCGAGAGAAAATTCACCGGAGCCGCGCTGTACGGCTTTATCAACGGAGGAAGCGATCTCTATCTGGAGTATGGCTTTATAGATCTAAGGGTGATTGATGTAAAGTACAAAGGGGAGAATTTCTCTTTGGAGATCTACAGAATGCCCACTCCTGAGGATGCATTCGGAATATACTCTCTTCACACCTTCCGGTGTGATTGTGCAGATAGCGTTATCTCTATTGATTGTCACTCTCCATATCAGATTCAGGCAGTTGTAGGCGTGAATTATATATCTGTAGTGTATGAAAAGCTGCAATCCGGAATTAAGAGTGAGGCTGTAGAGGTGCTTAGATATTTTACAAAGGGGTTGGATAGTACTCCCCCCTCTATTCCGGAAATATTATTATATGGCCAAAAAGAGTTGTCGGGAAGAGTAAAGTATTTAAGAGGAAATTTATCTCTTGTCAACTCTGCCCCGGAGCTCGCTCCTCTATTGGACGGCTATTACAGTTTCTCATTATGGATAACCCAAGATATTGAAAATAGGGTAAAAAGGGCACTTTTGCTATCAGAAAATAACGAAATGGTTACAGTTGTTAAGGAGAGAGTTTCGGCCACTACACTGGTTTTTGATAACAAAGAGTATTTAATGTTTGAATTTTAATAAGAATTTTTT
>CAZCXB010000180.1:0-3966 GCA_964502485.1 uncultured Muribaculaceae bacterium
CTTATCACTCTTAAGAGAGACTCTAAATTTATATACTGCCCAGCTTAAGAAATATAACTTCCATGCTCACTACGCCCTTAAAGCCAATGCAAACTCCGTTATTCTTGAAATCATAAAGGATTATGGACTTGGTGCAGATTGTGTCAGCGGAAACGAGGTTGCCCTGGCAATCAAAACCGGCTTTAATCCGTCAAAAATTGTATTTGCAGGTGTAGGGAAGTCGGACAGAGAGATTACTACAGCACTTAATGGGGATATCTTCTCATTTAATTGTGAATCAATTCCGGAGATAGAGATAATAGACCAATTAGCTTCGAAAATGGGTAAAAAAGCATCGATTTCCCTTAGAATAAACCCTGATATTGATGCACATACCCACAAATATATCACAACCGGGCGTTCACAAGACAAGTTCGGCATAAGTCATTGGATGTTTGATGATGTTCTTAATGCAATAAACAGATGCTCTTCTGTTACACTTACAGGTCTGCATTTTCATGTAGGTTCACAGATTACTGACCTTAATGTCTTTAAGATGTTATCAATTCGTATAAATGAAATTGTTGCCAGATTTGTTGAGAAGGGTGTGAAGATCGAGAACATCAATCTTGGTGGCGGACTGGGAATCGACTATACAAACCCCGATGAAAATCCAATTCCGGATTTCTCAACCTATTTTGCTATTATTGATAAAAATTTGAACAGAGAGCCATATCAGCAGATCCATTTTGAACCCGGAAGAGCATTGGTCGCTCAGTGCGGATCACTAATATCAAGGGTTCTATATGTAAAGATAGGAAAAGGTAAGAAGTTTGCTATTCTCGATGCAGGCATGAACGACCTTATAAGACCCGCACTTTATCAGGCCTCTCATAAAATAGATAACCTTACCTCATCCGGGAGGAAGATGAGATATGATGTTGTGGGACCCGTTTGTGAATCAAGTGATAAATTTGCATCCAATCTTATGCTTTCTGAGACTAAAAGAGGAGATATAATAGCACTGAAATCTGCCGGAGCATATGGTCAGGTTATGGCTATGAGATATAATCAAAGAGATTTGGCTGCTGAATACTATTCGGAATAACTTAAACTACAATATTATGGCAAGAGTAAGTTCTAAAGAGAGATATGTGGCTAAAGTTTACGACCTTTTTCGAAAGAAGGGTCTCAAACTTACAATGGACGACATAGCCATCGAGCTAAAACTTACAAAGAAGACTCTTTACAACAATTTCAACAGTAAGGAGGAGCTGATGCGAACTGTTATGCAGTTTGTAATAGAGGATATTGAGTTCAAAATAAATCTCTCCCTAAGTCAGGGTAAGAACGCTATCGAGGCACTCTATCATACAAGCAGTATGATGAACAGAACCTTAGAGCAGATCGGCCCTCTTTTACTCAATGACTCTTCAAGATACCTCCCCGATCTTAAAGTTCTTGACCATACAAACAGAGTAAGTTTCTATTCCAGAATAATCCTGGATAATATTGAAAGGGGCACTGCTGAGGGACTCTACCGTAAAGATTTGAACAAGGAGCTTACAACTCTCTTCTTTACATCTGCAATGGCAAAAATCTACTCATGGAACGGCTCCTATATATTTCTTAAAGACCCCTACCTGTTTCATTCAGAGCTGATAAGGTATCATCTCGAGGCAGTAGTAAATGATGAGGGGCGAAAAATCCTGAGGTCATTTATACAAAAATGACTAATTTTGCACTCTAATTTTTTCTAAAAATGTTTGAAAATCTAATTGACAGACTTGAGGGATCCTTTAAACTCCTTAAGGGTGAGGGTAGAATAACTGAAATAAATGTTGCCGAGACATTAAAAGATATAAGAAAGGCTCTTCTTGATGCCGATGTTAGCTATAAGATTGCAAAGAATTTTTGTGACGATGTTAAGCAGAAGGCATTAGGCCAGAATGTTCTCAAAGCGGTAAGGCCGGGTCAGATGATGACAAAGATTGTCCATGACCAGCTTACCACTCTAATGGGGAGTGAAGCGTCGGATATAAAAATTAAAGGTAACCCCGGAGTAGTACTTATAGCCGGTTTGCAAGGTTCCGGAAAGACAACCTTTAGCGGCAAGCTGGCGCTTAACTGTAAAACAAAACGATCTCTTAAGACAATGCTTGTTGCATGTGATGTTTACCGTCCTGCAGCGATTGAGCAGCTAAGAATATTGGGAGAGCAGATAGGTGTTACTGTCTACTCCGAAGAGGGGGCGAAAGATCCTGTTAAAATCGCAACAAATGCAATTTCAAAGGCCAGACAGGAGGGTTACTCTCTTGTAATTATTGATACTGCAGGCCGTCTTGCTGTTGACGAGGAGATGATGAGAGAGATCTCTGCAATTAAAAAAGCTGTTAACCCTACAGAGACGCTATTTGTTGTAGACTCAATGACCGGTCAGGATGCCGTTGAGACTGCAAGAGTATTTAACGAAAGAATTGATTTCGATGGAGTTGTTCTGACTAAACTGGATGGAGATACCAGAGGAGGGGCTGCTCTTTCTATAAAGGCTGTAGTAAATAAACCAATCAAGTTTGTCTCTTCGGGTGAGAAGTTGGAGACCCTTGATGTCTTCCATCCAAAGAGGATTGCTGACAGAATTCTTGGAATGGGAGATGTGGTATCTCTTGTTGAGAAGGCTCAGGAGCAGTTTGATGAGGAGGAGGCGAGAAAGCTCCAGAAGAAACTGGCAAAGGATCAGTTTACGTTAAGCGACTTTTTTAGTCAGATTCAGCAGATAAAGAAGATGGGTAACATTAAGGATCTTGCCTCAATGATACCGGGAATGGGGAAGATGCTTAAGGATGTCGATATGGATAACTCTGCCTTTAAGAGTATTGAGTCGATAATTCAGTCAATGACACCGCAGGAGAGGGAGAACCCTGCTCTATTGAATGGCAGCAGAAGAAAGAGGATTGCAGATGGAAGCGGAACAACAATTGCTGAGGTTAACCGTCTTATTAAGCAGTTTGATGATACAAAGAAGATGATGAAAAATATGGCCGGTGCCGGAGCGGGAAATGCTATGAGGAAAATGGGTCAGTTGAAGAGAAGATAGATGATTTTTTACTATAATAACATATTAAAATAAACATGATGACACTATTAGACGGAAAAGCTACAGCAGATGCATTAAAAGAGGAGATTGCCATCATCGTTAATGATATTATTACAAGAGGTGGAAAACGCCCTCACCTTGCCGCAATACTGGTAGGGGAGGATGGCGCTTCAAAAACCTATGTGGCACATAAGGAGAGCTCTTGTACTAAAGTCGGATTTGATTCAACTGTTCTTAGACTACCTTCTCAAATAACAGAGGACTCTCTTTTAAAAGAGATAGAGAAGATTAATCTAAACCCCGATATAGACGGAGTAATTGTACAGCTTCCTCTTCCTAAACATATAGATGAACAAAAGGTGATTGAGGCAATAGATCCGGCAAAAGATGTGGATGGCTTCCATCCCGTAAATGTTGGCAAGATGGTCTCCGGGCTCCCCTCATTTGTATCTGCAACACCGGCAGGAATTATTGAATTGCTCAAACGTTATAATATAGAGACATCCGGGAAACACTGCGTTATTATTGGCAGGAGTAATATTGTTGGAAGGCCTATGGCCAATCTTCTCTCTCAGAAATCAAATCCTGGAGATTGTACTGTTACTGTTTGCCACAGCAGAACTAAGGACATTAAAAAATATACTCTAGAGGCAGATATTATTGTAGCAGCATTGGGGATACCTGAATTTCTCAAGGGAGATATGGTTAAAGATGGAGCTGTTGTAATTGATGTGGGGATAACAAGAGTGGAAGCCGATACTAAGAGCGGCTTCCGACTAATTGGTGATGTTGATTTTAAAGAAGTTGCTCCAAAATGTTCATTTATAACCCCTGTACCCGGAGGTGTTGGCCCTATGACCATTGTGTCATTACTAAAAAATACCTTATTG
>CAZCXB010000181.1:0-3943 GCA_964502485.1 uncultured Muribaculaceae bacterium
CCGTTAAATTATTTCATCAAAATTTATAATTGGACTACATCTTTATTGTCATACTCTTTATCTTTCCAAAACCAGTCTTTATTGAAGGATTCGAAAGATGAGGTGCAAACATGCTTGTCCAGTATGTCCTGATAGCTCCCGAAGTAGGATCAACTTCGTACTCCCTTAGACTCCCTTCATTTGTAGAAGAGTTCCATATTCCAATCCACAGAACGCAACCTTGAGTTGGAAATCCTCCGGCAGGCATCTGATACAGACATGTAACCTCCTCGTCTGCAGCACATCTGTATATATCAACCTGTGTTGTCTGACCACTGGTGTAAGAGAAAGAGTAGACTGCCTTATCGGTAGCATAAAAGAATGCACTTCCTGCTGTAGATGATGCAAAATATTTTGCCTGTGATATTCCTTCACATCCTGCAAGACTAACCTTAGAACCACCACCTACCGAAAGATCGCCATCGTCAACAACATTATAGAATCTTATCACAAAGAGTGAATCTGCACCTCCGTTTCTTACTATATTATAGATCTGACCCCCATTTGCCTCAAGAATTGCTACAGGAACCGATCTCATATTATTTACATCTATTATTGCACCCGGAACAGTAGGTTTGAATTGGCTTATAACAGTTGCCTGAGGGAAATATGGTTTAAAAGCTTTTGAGTTTATATCGAATATGACTTGATCGGAATTAATTGCACCTGCAACAGCTCCCCAAGAGGTTTTTGTCATCTTGGCCATAAAAGGGGCCGCACTATAGTTTCCGGCTACCGGTGCAGAGAATTTCATATCATTTGCCTTATCTGTGTACATCACATGCATCTTACCATCATTAAGTATAAATTCACAATTATTTGTAAACATCACTGATTGTGGATTATATACCGGCGTGTTATAGAACATTGTACTAAAATTGTCCATCACTTGCATCCCGTTTACATTGAGGCGTTTTCCTTGTTGCTCTGTAAAGACATAGTAGTAAGTTCTTCCATAGCTTATGAATTTGGGTTTACCTGCAATTGACTCTCCGTGAATAGAACTGTAATAGTTTGGAGTAAAGTGGTCTCCCCCAATAATAAGAGCTCTTGCTGAGCCATACAGATCAATATCGGTACTCCCGTTATACTCAGATAAAATATAGAGTCCGGATTTTGTCCCTTTACTTGGGATATTCAGATAAAACCAGAAGAATGATTTTAATCCAGTCTCCGGGTCTCTCACAACAAACTGCATACTGTATTGTCCGGGTACACCGTTAACATCCCAGTTAAGTTCGTGGTCTCTGCTTATTGTGTCGGCTTGTGGGTAGACAATAGAGTTCCCGCTCTGTTCCGGACCATAATAGTATGCATATGTAATCCAGTAATACTCAAGCTTCGAAATATCTTTTGAGTAAGTTACATTCGGCTTCAATGTTAATCTTTTACCTATCTCTACACTATTCAAATCAAGCCTGTTTGGCATCCCAATTGTGTCAATTTTAATATCGGAAACAGATGTATATTCGTAATTGCCCTTATCTACATAGCAAGAGCTGCAGGCAAGTATTGCAGCAATCAATACTAATACAGAGTATATTTTAATATTTCTCATTTTCTTTTCATTTAAAAAGTTACAAATTGTCCATTCTCATCTTTGAGAGGATTACCCGGATTTGCTGTATTATACTCATCAAGTGCATTTCTGAGAATAATCTTATAGTTCATAAGTTGCGCCCATGACATTGCTGTTGCGCTAAACTCTGTAATTCCGGTATTATTGATCATAAACCTGTATTTCACAAGGCTGAATGTTCCAAAGAATGGCTCAAGTTCACTCCAGTTTTTTGGCATTGAGAGGATATCATTCCATTTAATGAGCAGATGATCTCTCTCTGCTACACCAACTTTAAAGTCCGGCGAATCTTCCAGTTCTATATAAAGACGAACTGTATTTTGCTGAAGATCTGATGTTCTCTTAAGAATCACAGGGAAAGTGGCTGTTAGAGAATTTGCGGGAACAGTTACCTGTAAAGGGCAAGTGTAGTGAGATGAAGTTGCTGTTGTTTTGGATGAGTTTACTCCAATTTTCACAACTCTCTCCTTATCTGACAAAAAGCCCATTACATGAATAGTTATCTCCATCTCAACCTGGCTCACTCCGGAAGGGGTGGTGATAAAAGAGAACTCCAGAGAGTCTGTATTTACAGCCCATTTATAGGGTCCCTCCATTCTAACTCTGGCTACATCCTTATAATAAAATCCCTCTTTTTCGCAGGACGAAAAAATTAAGAGAGTTAAGATGAAGCCTATTATTGATAAAGTGTGATTTTTCATGATTTTTTTATTAATCTATTAATGATTAAGATTATTTTCTCTGTCCGAATTCAACTTCATTGTCCGGCATCGGGATAACATAAATACTATTATTTGCAGCAACTCCGGCACCCTCTATTGTAGGTAGATTAAGTCTTTTATAATAGAAGAATAGCTGTCCCTCTCCAAGAAACTCTTTTCTATACTCCTTAAATATTTCGGTATTAACCTCGTCAACAGTAAGTGTTTCTGAAAGAGGGAAATCGCTTAGTTTTCTATGACTTCTAACCTCATTCAGAAGAGATATTGCCCTTGTTTTATCTGTGTTTAAAAGAGCTTCAGCAGCAATATAATAGGCTTCTGTTTTTCTCAAGACCGGAAAGATATTGTTATGTGGACCATTCTCATATTGCCAGAACTTAGAAAAATATCTGTTTTCCCCGTCGTATTGGAAGCACTTTAACAATCTGTAGTCATTCCCATATCCTTTGCTCGTTTTTTCATAGATTGCATCGGCCTTTGTGTCGCTTGGGGAGAGGCTGTTAATTCCGGCTAAGGATGTAAATGAATATTTAATAATGTCGTTCATACTGTTTATCCTCAGTTGAAATACATGCTCTGTTGTATAAAGTCTATTAACCTCATAATCATATGTAGTCTCAAGTGATGTGTAGTGTGTCCAGAAAAGAGCGCTGTTAGACGTAAGTTCACTCTCTGCAATAATAACCTGAGCATGATTAAGTGCGTTTTGCAAATCTCCTTTGTAAAGATAGACTCTTGCCAATGTGAGCTCTGCTGCAAAATAGTTAAAGTAACTCCTTCTTGATGTATGATTATAAGGGGTCTCTGACGCATAAAGGGAGTCGGCCTTTAGAAGCGTGACTGATGTCTCTAAATCTGCAATAATAAGATCTATCGCTTGACTAACTGTAGATTGGGGTGTGATTTTTGGGGCATATTCTGTTACAAAAGGAATTGCTGGAGCAGCCGGATTACTTGCATAACTTGGGGCATAAATTCTTAGCATATCAAAATGTAGAAATGCTCTCAGACCTATTGCCTCTCCCTTTATTACCCTGTAATTGTTTCCAGTAAATATTGTTGAGTCGGCCTTGTCTATGCTCTCCAAAAGAACATTCAGATTAGCAATACAGTTGTAAGTGTCAGTCCAAATCGCATCCTTTTTTATCTTTGTTAAAGCCTCTTGATAGTTGTACTGAGTGGCATGGAAATAAGCTGTATTATTTGAGTTAAGATCATAGTTCTGAGCAAGAACCTCCAATAATCCGAATGTCATCTCTCTGCCGTACATATTAGTTCCACACATCTTTGTATAGACACCTGTGAGTTGATCAAGGTATCCACTCTCTCTGTTAAAGTGAAGATTTACCGGGATCTCCGATTTAGGCCTTACATCAAGGAATTTCTCACAGGATGACATAAAGGTCGCAAGAAATACGAGGAGTAAAATCTGAGAAATAGTTGATTTTTTATATAACTTTTTCATACGTAAATACTTTATAATTTTTTACCCTAAAATAGGGTGTATTTCAGTGATTTAAACTAATTATCTATAATCTTGACAAAATAAAAGAGGGCACTTATTGGTTTATAAATGCGTGGTTATTATTCGGCGTTATTATGT
>CAZCXB010000182.1:0-3883 GCA_964502485.1 uncultured Muribaculaceae bacterium
CTGTAACTATTCTCAGTTCCGTTATTTTCGATAACAAATCTTTTGTTTTTGCATCTACATTCCCGCCACCTGCAACCTGCAGTAAAGAGGGCGATATTAAAATGGACTCTACGTTTCTTTTTTTCTCGTATTTGTCCAGAATCTGATTAATTTGCCTTACCTGACCAATTGCTAAAACCGGCAAGAGAACCGCAAAAATCATAATAATAACTCGTTTCATATCTTAAAATTTTTATTCTTCATTATCAAGACGAATCTCGTCTCCTTTTTGTGTCAAAACTCTGTTTAGTGTATTTAGAGGAGACATCGCATCTCCGACTCTGTTCATACTCTCTAGTTTATCAGAAGTTTCACCCCGGAATTTTTCCAACAGACTATTAACCTGGCCTAGCTGAGCATCTGCCTTTGATATTGCAAGCTCACTATTGTTTACACTTATTCCATCAATAATCAGTCGCAAAGAGTTGTCTCTTTCAGGAATGATAATCAGTGCAAAAATGGCAATTGCAGCTGCTGCAATAAGGGAAGCCATTTTGAAATTATACTTTTTGGGCTCAACACTATCTACGCTTTGAATTTCTGAAGAGAAACAGTCGAAGAGTGGTTTATATACAATAAACTCATCATCTACCTTACCTTTAAAGTAATCTCTAAGAAATTTCTCCTCTTCAAGTGTTGTAGCAGCGTCAAAATATTTATCCAAAATATCTTTGACCTCTCTCTTCTCTTTTGTTCCCATGTGCCATTAATTTTTCTCTTAGTTTTTGCCTTGCCCTGGAGAGCAGAGTTCTGACATTTCCCTCTGTTGTCCCCAAAATATCGGCAATCTCTGACATCTCGTATCCCATTACATCCCTTAACCTTGCTGCAAGCATCTGATCTTCGGGAAGTTGGCTTAAAAAATTGTTTATATTACAAAGTTCATCTTTACTCTCCAGAACCTCTGATGGATCATTTTCTGTATAAATACGAAAATTTGGCTTTAGCTGATCCATATTGTTTTTCTTGAGTTTAATATAGTCGAGACAAACATTTTTAAGTATCTGTACCGTAAGCGCCTCTGGATTTCTAACCTCCTGAATATCCATCGTTTTCCAAAGCCTGATAACCGCCTCCTGAACCATATCGTCAGGAGTTAAAGCACCTTCCTTTACAAATGTTTTTGCAAAGTTGACAAGCTTAGGCCTTAATTTTTCAACTACTCTATTAAACTCGTGTGATGTCATTACAGTTAGTAGACGACTACTGGGCGTTATTGTTACAAAATCAGAAAATAAAATTTAACCCTACATTTAATGCTCCATCTCCGTCTCTTCTGTCAAATGGTTTTCCCCATTCGGCAGACAAAACAAAATTTCTGTTCATAATAGCTTTTACTCCAATCCCCGCACTCTTATGAAACCCCTCTCTCTCTCCTGAATACAAAAAGCTGTTAGATTGCAAAAGCATTTCATCCTTTTTGTGAAACTGAACCACCCGGCCTGCATCTAAAAAGGGATTGAGAGCCAGGTACCAGCTTTGATTAAAAAGGTTAAACGAAGCAAATCTGTATCTAAGTTCAATATTGCTCCATACTATCCCTGCTCCCACAACTCTATTTCTTAATACCCCTCTTATGCTGTTTAGCCCCCCCAAACCCTCATTTGTTATCTGCCTGAAGTATAACGTAGCAATATTTTGCAACATATAAAAGGGTTGCTCTCCAAAAAGAGTCCCCTGATATGCACCTCGGGCGGCTAAGGTCAGTTTATTGTTGTACAATGGAATATATCCGGCAGCTGAGAGATACAATTTTGCATAAGAGCTCTCTGCCGGAGAGAGGAGCATAAGCGCATTCATGTTTACTCCACTCCACGGGTCTGCTTCGTTATCTCTGGTATCATATACTGCTCCCAGTTTAATCTCCACCCTGGACCCTCCGGCTGCTTCGTCCTGAGTTATTAATCCTCCATTAATATATTTTTCGAACAACACAGGCTCTCCCGAACTGTTAACCTCATCGGCAACTGCTGTAGCATACCTGTATAAACCCAAACCTGCTACCCAGCTAAACTCTCCGGACAGAACTCCCTGAAAATCGACAGTGGCCCGGAATAAATTACGGGAAAAATTATAATAAGGAGTCTCTCTCATTGTATTATACTCCGACATATACCCGTTGAATCCATAAAAGTCCATCATTTTATCGGTGAGATAACTTATATCAATGGTAGTTCGTAATCCAGGAATCAGCTAGCCTGAGTCGTAAAAAAGGTGGTATACTCCAGAGCCTTTAGTGTATCGCGACACCTCTACATTAAATTTGTGAATATAACCGGGGAACTGGGAGCCGTCTCCAAACCAGTATATATCGCACAAAAGCCCATACTGAAAGCCCAGATGAGTATTGTAGCTCACTGCAGGCAAAGGGCCCAGATTCCACCCTCTCTTAATTTTACTCTCCTGTCCGGCAATTGTAGCAGATTGAACAATAAACAGAGTAAAAGCTGTTAAAAAAATAATGCGAAAACTCTTCATATATAAACTTTATAATATAAGCGTTATCAGATATCCCAGGTAATTCCCAAGTGCATATCCCACTAAACCCACAGTAAGACCTGTTATTATAACTCCTCTGTTTTTCATTGCAGTAGCAACCAGCGGAACAAAAGGAGGTGAGTTTATCAGCGAAACCGACGATATCAATACAGTATCGGCATCAATCTTAAATACCCTTGCCAAAAGAAGCTGAATGGCAAGAGATCCGAAAATTACAAAGGATATAAACAAAAGCAAATAGAGGCCTCCCTTTAAATTCAGGCGGCTAAGGTTGGCCATTGATGCAACCACTATGCTAAAAATATAAACAAGATACATTCCTGCATCGTATGTGCCTTTAATCTCTCTTACTTTTTTGAAAAAGGATGCAGCAATACCCATTGATGTAATCGACAATATTACAACAACCATCTGCATTTGCGACGGTAGCAAAAGGGAGAGCAGTCCTGCAACTGCAAAAATAGCGAGAGATAACCCTATAGCTGCTGCAAGAGAGCCCAAATTGCCTGCAGAAAAAGAGTTGATATGCTCCTCCCTCATAATCTCCTGATTAACAGGGTTGTGTTTTAATATTTTTCTGAAAAGAGGTATGCCAAACGACAGAACAAATGCCAGATAAACCAGACTTACAGCCATATCGTAAGAGTGAACCATAATATAGGTTTCATTAGGAACATCAAGCATTATTTTTATTGCTGCCAGGTTGGGGGTTCCTCCGGTGTAAACTCCTGCCAGCATACCGGCAACTTTGTCGAAATGTCCCGATGTCAAGGGATCGTTACCAAGTATCGGGTTAAATATAAGGTACCCGCTAATAATTGCAATTACAACCGCAATTGTGCCGCTTAAAAGAGTAAGCAATGCTCCTTTAATATTCCACCTTAAAAAATCACACGAAAAAAGCATCAGAGGTATGGCTAGCGGAATAATTACAGTAACAAGTAAATCTTGTAACCGATAGGTGTCGTCCTCTATAATACCAGAGTTTCCGGCAATTATACCCAACATATACAAGAGTAGAACAGGGCCAATTTTATTGAGAATAGCAACTCTCTTACACAGCCACAAAACGGCTGCAGGCGCAAAAAGATATAGAATAATCAGTGCAATGGTCATAAATTATTATTATTCGTATACTCCTCTTCGTAAAGTATATCACCATCCCGGCCTCTTCTTACATTGACCTGAGGGTTTTCCATTGTGCCGGTAATTGTAAGTGGAATGCCAATTATTCCCAAAGGAGGAAGTCCTAACCGAAAATTAATGTTAAGCCGGCCATCGAGAGAGGCCTGGCCTTCGAACCTTGGACGAAATCCGAAGATTCTCATTCTTGTTCGTTCTATAG
>CAZCXB010000183.1:0-2058 GCA_964502485.1 uncultured Muribaculaceae bacterium
TTGTTAAGACTATTTATTGAGCTCTTTCCAGGCAAGGGCAGATGAGCCTAAAATAGCTGCATTGTCCTCGTCAAGTGCCGAGAGTTGAAGTTTTACCTTGCCTTTCCATAACGAAAGAAGATTCTCTTCCATCGATTTACGGGTAGGATCCAGTATCAGGTTGCCCGATTTTGCAAGACCGCCAAACAGAAATATCGCCTCAGGTGTGGTTATTGCAACAAGATCTGCAAGGCACTCTCCAAGTATCTTTCCTGTTGTCTCAAATGCCATCTGTGCAATTTTATCTCCACTCTGCGCGGCAATTGCAACATCTTTTGATGTCATCTGCGAGAAACCGAACTCTCTTAATGTAGATGGTGTATTCTCATTAACAAGAAGTTCGAATGTATTGCGCTTTAGTCCTGGGGCAGATACAAATGTCTCAAGGCATCCACGCCTTCCGCACCCGCACTGGCGGCTACCTCTTTTGTATGCAATGTGTCCGAACTCTCCCGCAAATCCGTCATGGCCGTAGAGTACCTCTCCGTTTACGACAAATCCGCTCCCTAAGCCTGTCCCAAGGGTGATAACCACAAAGTTCTTCATCCCCTTTGCCGATCCATATATCATCTCCCCGATAGCTGCTGCGTTGGCATCATTTGTAAGGACAACCGGGATTCCCCCAAAGAGGACCTTAAGTTTCTCTGCCATAGGAAGACTACCCTTCCAGACAAGGTTAGCGGCAGAGTCAATGCAGCCTGTGTAGTAGTTTCCGTTGGGTGCGCCGATGCCTATCCCCATAATCTTGTGCTCTATCTCGATTCCCGAGGAGAGGTTAAGAATGCCGTCCCTGAGTGCAAGAATGTAGTTGTCAAAATTCTGATGCAGGTTGGTAGGGAAGGTTCCGCTTCCGTAAATTGTTCCCACTTCGTCAACCAGGGCATAGACTGTGTTGGTACCGCCCATATCAATTCCTGCAACAAGTTTTTTTATTGGCATAAGATAGATTTTTACGATTATTAACTTAGAAAAACATACAAAGCTAACAAAATTATTCTACAGTATATGGGATAAAATTGCTAATTTTGTATGATTGGAAAGGTTATAAAATTACTACAGATATGGGAAACGAGAAGAATTTAAAGAGATTGGTTATTGGGATGGCGGTTGTTGCCGTTATACTCGCTGTTGTGTTGGCGTGGATTTGGGTAGATAGAAGCGGTATGATTAAAGAGCTCAATCTTGAGAAGGATCAGCTTACTTCGTCTATGTACGAACTTAGGGAAGATTATGGTGTGTTGACAACCAATAACGATAGTTTGAATGCCGAGCTTAACAGGGAGAGGGAGAAGGTGGAGCAGCTTATAGAGAGGGTTCAGAAGACGGAGGCTACAAACAGGGTTAGAATTCGCGAATATGAGAAGGAGCTTGGTACTCTGCGCTCAATTATGAGGAGCTATATTCAACAGATTGACTCGCTCAACACTCTAAACATCACTCTACGGAAGGATGCTGTTCTGGCTCGTGACGAGGCTAAGCAGACTATGAGAAAATATCAGGATCTGCAATCTACAACAGATGAGTATGCGCGCAAGGTAGAGGTAGGTTCTGTTCTCAAGGGTAGAGGTTTTCTAATGACAGCTATCAATGCATCTGACAGGGATACCGACAGAAGCAGCAGGACTGCAAAACTTAAGACCTGTATGAATCTGATTGAGAACTCTATTGCAGTCAAGGGGCCAAGACGTATCTATATTCGTGTTAAAGGTCCGGATGGTATTCTGATGACAAATTCTCAGCAGCAGATCTTCACCTCTGCGGGTGAGCAGATGATATACTCTGCTGTAAGAGAGGTGGATTATCAGGGTAGCGAGCTGGAGGTGTGTATCTTCTTTGCAAGCAATCAGCCCTATGTAAAGGGTGTCTATAGTGTAGATATCTTTACCGAGGAGAGCAAGCTTGGCAGCACAGATCTCTTGTTGAGATAGCATCTCCCGGCATATAATATTATCTTGCCGCGATAACTATCTCTTGGTAGCATAATATTTGTCTTGTTGGGATAACATATCTCTTGGTAGC
>CAZCXB010000183.1:2158-3869 GCA_964502485.1 uncultured Muribaculaceae bacterium
CTATCTCTTGGTAGCATAATATTTGTCTTGTTGGGATAACATATCTCTTGGTAGCATAATATTTATCTTGTTGGGATAACATTTTTTCTTTGGCCGGGATCTATTTACATATTCCTTTTTGTTCACAATTTTGTACCTATTGTGACTTCTATTCAACAAAGATGTTGAGTAATAGGGATAGCTTTGCGGATGCGCTCATAGATGAGATCTCCTCTTATGCAGACTCCTTTAGGGAGGGTGAGATTGTTGAGACAATCTACCTGGGAGGCGGCACCCCTTCGCTTATGTCGCTATCTTCTCTCTCCCGAATAGTTGGGGAGATTGAACGATGTTATCCTGTGAGAGGTCGCAGGGGTGTTGATGAGTACTCTGCCGAGATAACGATTGAGGTAAACCCTGATGATGCGACGGCTGAGTATATGAGGGGAGTTGCATCTGCGGGATTCAATAGGGTAAGTATTGGTATGCAGTCTTTTAATGATTCCCATCTTAAGTGGATGAACCGGAGGCACAATGCAGCTCAGGCCTCAGATGCCTTTTACAACGC
The DNA here is from genome assembly GCA_964502485.1 of uncultured Muribaculaceae bacterium. GTDB lineage: Bacteria > Bacteroidota > Bacteroidia > Bacteroidales > UBA932 > Bact-08. The sequence goes on from CAZCXB010000183.1 coordinate 2,706, forward strand.
AAGGGGTGCCGGCCTGGAGAATATCAGTATAGATCTGATTTTTGGGTTTGAGATGCTCTCTCACAATGAGTGGAGGGATAATATTATCACTGCAATTGAGTTGTCTCCCGAGCATATATCTGCATATCAGCTTGGTGTGGAGCCCGGGACTCTGCTTTACAAAGATTATGAGCGAGGAGATTACAACTCACTTCCGGATAGGGACTCATACGAGCAGTACTCTCTGCTCCAAAAGATGCTTGGCGATGCCGGGTACATTCAGTATGAGATCTCCAGTTTTTGCAAACCGGGTATGGAGTCACGCCACAACAGCTCATACTGGGATTTCACCCCCTATCTGGGTTTCGGACCATCTGCCCACTCATTTGACGGCGAGGTTCGATACAGCAACCCCCCCTCACTTAAAAAGTACCTTGCCACGGCAGAGAGTGGAGAGTTCTCATGCAGAAGTGATTCCCGCAAGATTGAGTCTCACAAAAGTGGATCCCGCAAGATTGAGTCCCGCAAAAGTGGACCCCGCAAGATTGAGTCTCATAAAAGTGGATCCCGCAAGATTGAGTCCCGCAATGAGAAAGATAGGTTTAATGAGTATATCATGCTGTCTCTCAGAAGGGTAAGGGGAATGAAAATCTCTGCTTCGACAAACTCCCTGGTTTCACCGGTTGCCGGCGTCAATGTTGTGCTTGGTGTTGGTGACTCACTTGTGGCTGGCGTAGGTAACTATGTTGTGCCGGAAGATTTTTATCACACAGTATATCAGATGATTACTAAGGGAGATCTTATTCTGGAGGGAGATTATATAAGAATTCCACCCGATAAACTATTTCAATCTGACCGAATAATTAGGGAACTTTTTGTTTAGAATTTGGCTTTGCCAGAGTTTGAGGTATGTATCAGTAAATTAAACATATAAAAAATGCAGTTTTCCAATTTTGGAAAATTGGCGTTTTTATATATCAGTATACTAATTAGTTACCTCAAACTCTGGCAAAGCCCCCTCTTGCATTATACGATTATTGTGATATTAGCTCTTGTAAACTCCATCTCAAACGTTAAGCCATTGTGCTTATGTCTTTGTATTGCAATTGATTACAAAAGTATCCCCAAGTATGTGGTCTGCTGCGCAGGTGTTATTATTGCTACGCAAGTTCATTTATTGCTGCG
>CAZCXB010000184.1:0-1403 GCA_964502485.1 uncultured Muribaculaceae bacterium
TACTCATTCAAGACGGGTGGTGGTAGGGCCATTTTTGGATCAAAGGCGGGGATTCCGGCTTTTGTTGCGACTCCAAGTTCCATTACATCTTTTGCCCGGAACTCTTCAAATGTAAATGGCAGGCCGGCAAGCTGTTTAATACGCTTTACGATGAGTTCGCGTCCTGGGGCATTGATATATCGTATATTGTTTATCATTAGGGATCTCTCCTCCGGCCTCCAGACTCCTTGTCCATAGTAGTAGGCTCCTTCCCATGCATTTACATACAGATACCCCGGAGTGCCGATAAAGTGTTTCCAGATTATCTGAGTGAGGTTGTTAGTTATATCAACATTCTTGAAATGGTTGAAGCTGTGCCAGGTGGCCAGGGTGTTCTTCTGATCGTCGGAAATCATTCCGGGGTTTGTAACATATTCATCTGCAAGCTTCCCAAAGCCGTGTCCGCCGGCCTCATGCTGAACAAGCCCACGAAAGTCGTATGGGTAGTTGTACTCAGATTGCGGTGCAATTGCAATAGCCGCCCCATCTGAGAAGAGGTGAGCTGTTCCTCCGTAGCGGTTGCTGTTTGCAATAACGACAATTAGGGTGCTGCTTAAGCTTTTAATAGGTGCTTTTTGGGCATAAGTAAAGCAGGATGTGTAGTTTATAGACATGCCCGTTCCGGGTGACTCGCTCGTATATTTTGTCTTGAATTTTGTGTCAACAGTAGTAGTAAGATCACTTATCCCACTCTCTTGAGATTCGGCATATACAAGATAAACATTAAAGTGGTCCCGGTAAGTGCGATATGGCTCAATATCAAAAAAGTGAGCCGCGGCATCCTTAATTGTGTTCTCATACTTTTTACTCTCTATCTCCGATCGGATAAAACCATCACCCACAAAGACGATATCTACACCGTTTCCAATGGTGGCACTTTGTAAAAGCAGATAGCTTCCATCAATACCCGATGGGGGCGGATCGTCGGGATCATCAGGGTCGTCAGGGTCGTCCGGGTCATCAGGATCGTCGGGGTCATCAGGATCGTCCGGATCGTCACCATCGCCGGGGTCATCAGGGTCATCACCATCTCCCGGGTCATCATCGTCACCCGGTTCACCTCCCTGCTCATAGATCTTTTTAAAAAAGTCCAATCCCCACCCAATGGTGGCCTTGTAAAGATTGACACTACCAACCGGTACAGTAAGATGTGCATTGGGACTTATTCCCATGAATACATTAAAGAGGGCAAACGGATTGGTTATATCACTAATTACCATTGTTAAAGCAGGAGACATAGCAAAGGCGTAGTTGCCGATCTCCCTTATAAGACCCGGAAGATGAACAGTGTCAAGAGCTCGCCCGTAGAATGCATACTCGCCTATCTTTTCAAGATTGGCCGGCAGATAAACACGCCTTAGCTT
>CAZCXB010000184.1:1503-3839 GCA_964502485.1 uncultured Muribaculaceae bacterium
CCACCCGCTACCGTAAATGGAGCAGCAGGCGGAGATATTTTAAAAGCATTTGCGGGGATCTCTTTGTTCTCAATATCAGCACTTTCGAGTGTGAGGTACTCCAAATTTGCCAGAGAGTCCCTAATGAAAGGGAAATCTGCGGCCGGGAGAGGCCCCTCAATCTTTAGCCGTACAACATTGGAGCGTTCACTCTCTGGAATAACAGAGGAGAGCCGCTCACCGCTCTTCAAAAGAGCTGAGAAGCCATCAAATGCAGATTGAGTGATCTTTAGTGTATCTCTGAAAAGAGAGTCTGCAGAGAAGATTAGAACAGATGCACTTCGTTCGCTGTCGGAGCTGTTTGCAGATACTATAAACGAGTGGGTTTTAGATACAAGCGCTTTGGTAGTACCCTCTGTCAGCCACCCCTCTCCACCGGAAATTGTTACCGAATAGCCAATGTTTGATCTGACTACATAATCAACAACTCCACCGACACGCTGAATATAGAAACTCTTTTTATCTGCAAAAACTATCGCATCCCGCTGAGATTGATTGATTGTAAGGGTGTCTGAGAGAGAAGAGCCTCTATCCTTAAAAACAACTCTGGCACTTCTGCCGCTATAATCCTCATTTGCCGCAACTGCAAACTCATGAATGTAAGTGTTTAGAGATCTTGATTTTAGCTTTGTAATCCAATCTGCACCGGAGGAGATTGTGATATCGTAGCTAATATTACTTTTCAACTCTACAGAGAGCGAAGATGACTCACTCCCGACATTGAAGATTTTTTGAGTCAGAATTAGAGCATCTTTTTGATTTTGAGTGATTTTAATAACATATGAGAGAGTCGCTGCCGTAACAGTCAAATCGGCAGATCTCTGGGAGAACTCTTCGTTTTTGCTTGCAGATACCTTAACTACACCGTTGCCAAACCCTTCGGAAGGGGATACCAAAAACCACTGCTCGCCACCAAGAACTCTCCAGGAGGTATTGGATGTAATAGTAAAAGTCTGCTCAGACCCCTTATCAGAATAATTAAGCGATGTTAACGATACCGAGAGTGTCGGCTCCGGCTTGCATCCGTTAACGGCGAGTAACAGAGTGAGCAGAACGAGGGTCAAAAGAGCGGTATAGAGTTTGAATTTCACAAGTATTCAAATTAAAGAAAGTTGTTAAGAGTTAGAAGTGCATAAGTAGTTTCAGATGTTAGAACAGCATCATCATCCGAGAGGGACAGTAAAGCAGAAACTGCTCCCTCCACCCTCAATGTTTTGTGCCTTAATAGACCCTCCGTTTCTTTCGGAAAAATCTCGGCATAGAATCAGCCCTAACCCTGTTCCTGAGGTGTTTCCGGACATATTGTTTCCCATGAAAGAGTTTAGTGAGAAGAGGTTCTTTAGGACAGACTCCTCAATTCCACTCCCGGTATCGGCCACCTCCACACTTGCAAGTCCATTGTCGGCAGAGGTTGAAATTGATATTTTCCCCCCTTGTGGGGTAAACTTAAGTGCATTGGAGAGCAGATTCCTCACTATAAGATTGACGGACTCTTTATCGGCATATACACTCAAAGGCTTGTTAACCCGCAGGGCTATTGTTATCTCTTTTTGCCTTGCAGCAGATGAGATGAGTTTTATGTTTTTATTGAGCACCTCTTCAATAGGGAAGAGCTCTTTGTTAAATAGAATAGTTCCGGTTTGACTTTTAGACCAGATAAGAAGATTCTCAAGAAGTTCGAATGTGCTGGAGGAGGCCTCTTTGATATAGTTGATAAATTGACTCCTCTGGTCTGAGTCAAGCTCAATATCTCCAGTAAGGAGATCGAGGATAGGCAATAGATTACTCAAAGGACCCCTGAGATCGTGAGAGATAATTGAAAAAAGCTTATCCTTGGTGCGAATAGCCTCATTCAGCTTTATCTCAGTCTCCTTCTGGTCTGAGATATCAATATTGGTTCCGATTGTCCTTAGAGGATTACCCATGGAGTCTCTCTTTACAACCATCCCCCTGTCAAGCACCCATATCCAGTTGCCATCCTTTCTTTTAAGAGGGTAGGTTGCCTCGTAAAATGGCGTCTCACCGGTCAGATGTTTGGTTAGTCTGTCCAAAACAGAAGCTCTTACGTCCGGATGAACTCTCTCAACCCAGCTGCTAAAAACCCCTTTAAACTCTCCCGGCTTATATCCAAGGTTCTTATAGTAGTTATCGTTATAGTAGGTCTCTCCTGTTACATTATCCCAGTCCCAAAGCCCCTCCTTGGCACTGTCAATTGCAAATTTCAGGCGAATTTCACTGGTTTTTAAACGATTCATCACAATATCCTTCTCAAGAAAATTGGAGAGAATACTTGCAAT
>CAZCXB010000185.1:0-3836 GCA_964502485.1 uncultured Muribaculaceae bacterium
CCATATATCAGAAAAACGAGATCGATATTGTCCTTATGGATATAAGAATGCCGGTTATGGATGGCTATAAGGCAACTGCCGAGATTTTGAAACTTGATCCGAATGCAAAAATAATTGCACAGACAGCTTATGCGATGTCTAGTGACAGGCAAAAATGTTTTGAATCAGGTTTCTGCGATTACATCGCAAAGCCAATCAATAAAGAGGAGATACTCTCAATGCTGTTAAAGTGGCAAAAAAATGTTGGATAATGCTTAAATAAAAAGCGATGAATGAAGAGATATACAAATCGATTCTTGCAAATGCCACTTTTGGATATGCCTACTATAGAACAATTTATGACAGTAAAGGAGAGCCAGCGGAGTATGAGTTTCTGGAGGTAAATACTGCCTTTGAGAGACTTACCGGATTAAAGGCGGCCGATGTTGTCGGCAAGACGGTGAGTGAAGCTATACCGGGGATTAAGGAGAGTAGTTTCGACTTTACCTCTCATTATGACTATGTTGCCCTTAATGGTGGAGCGAATGAGTTTGAGCAGCATTTTGAGCCGTTAAACAGATGGTATAAAGTGCAGGTGCTTTCGACTCAAAAAGGGTTTTTGACAACCATTTTTACCGATATAACAGGCATATTACAGGACCGGCTCAACCAAGAGCGAGAAAAGAACCGTGAATTTGAGAAATTCAAACAGATAACCACTCAAATTTCCGATATAGTATGGCGTGTCGACCTGAATTTCAACAATACCTATATAAGCCCCTCAATAGAGAGAATTATGGGTTTTAGCGTGGATGAGTATCTATCTATCTCCCCGGAGAAGCGCTACTCTCCCCAAACTCTGCAAAAGCTTCAGCTGCTATTGAGTGAAGAGCTCGAAAAAGAGATGCAGCAAGATATTGACAAGAACCGAACGCTAATCCTTGAGATTGAGCACTATAAAGCAGATAACACAATTGTGCCTCTTGAGCTGCATGTGAGCTTCCTTCGTGACGAAAACGGTGATCCTGTAGGACTTCAGGGTATATCGCGTGATATTACCGAACGAAAAGCTTTTGAAGGAGATATTGAGTATCAGAATAAGTTTAGAAAGTTGCTCATTGAGATCGCCTCAGGCTTTATTAATACTCCGTTAGAGAATGTAGATCTCTCTATACAGAGGGCGCTGGAAGAGTTGGGAAAATTTGTAGATGCCGACCGTTCATATACATTCTATTACGATTGGGAAAAGGATGTCTGCAACAATATTCATGAGTGGTGTGCAGATGGAATTACTCCGGAAATTGATAATCTTCAGAATGTTCCTCTTAGCATGATGCAGGATTGGGTGGTTGCTCACAAAAAGGGTGAGTCTATGTTTATTTCGGATGTGTTTTTACTTCCTCCCGGAAATGTTAGAGAACTTCTTGAGCCACAAGGAGTAAAGAGTCTATTAGCAGTACCCATGCACATTAATGGCAGTTGTATCGGTTTTGTAGGTTTCGATTCGGTAAAGCGTCATCATATATACTCTTCTGCCGACCACCAACTTCTTCAGGTTTTCGCTCAGGTGCTTGCCAATCTTAGAATGAGGAAGTTGCTTGAGCTCAATTTAATAGCTGCCAAAGAGAAGGCCGAGGAGAGTAGCAGGCTTAAGACGGCTTTTATCAATAATATATCTCACGAAATACGTACACCTCTTAACGGTATTTTGGGTTTTGGCGGATTAATGATGGATGCCGGATTATCTTACGATGATAAATTGGAGGCCTACAACTTATTGCAAACGAGCACAATCCGCCTAATACAAACCATCACCGATATTATGGACATATCGGGACTTAATACAGGTACCATTGTCCCAAAAATTGCAGATGTGCATATTGCAAATTCCATTAATAATCAGATAGAAAAATTAGTATCTGACTGTACTAAGAAAAATATCAATATATCTGCACAAATACCTGATAAATACAATGATCTGATTCTTAAAACAGACGAACAGCTATTTATTAAAATATTGACTCAATTGCTGAGTAATGCAGTCAAATTCACTAACGAGGGCGAGATTACTCTTGGGCTTGATGTCTATGATAAAAGAGCGCGCCTCTTTGTTAAAGATACCGGTAAAGGGATATCTGCAGATAAACTTGAGATAATCTTCGAGCCTTTTGTTCAGGAGGATGTATTAAACACCCGTCTTTATGAAGGTAATGGGCTTGGACTCCCGCTTGCTAAGGGAATGGTCGAGCTGCTCGGCGGCAAAATATGGGTCGAATCAAAAGCTGGACAGGGCTCAACATTCTTTTTCGAGATTCCGGTTTAGCAAAGTCCACAACCCTTGCCAAGGTCCACAACCCTTGCCAAGGTCAATTCACAATTACTTCGTCGATGAATATGAATGCCTGGCCGCCGGTGCCGAGGTGCCAGGTGGGGATTTTGCCGTAGTTTGTGGCTTTGACTTTTAGGTATCGGCCTTGGGTGTTGGTTTTTAGCTCGAAGTCTTTTCGGGTGATCTGGTAGTCGTCGTCGGGTAGAGTGTTGTGGATTGTGCCGGCCTTTTTGAAATTGGTGCCGTTGTCTGATATATAAAACTCGACACTTGTAGGGTACCAGATCCAGGAGCGGATGTCCTGGATAAAGCCGGCGGCAAGGTATCGTATCTTCTCTACTTTTCCCAGGTCAATAATTGCCTCAAAATCGGTTGCCTGATAACCCTGCCACCCTCCCAGGCGCCAGTTCTCTGAGCCTCTGATTCCGTCAATAAGCGCCTCCGGCCCTCCGCCTGTGTAGTTTCTGTTGTATGGCGTATTAATAACAACAGAGCGATTCAGCTCGATCTTGGTGTATCTCCCCTCTACACTCTTGCTTAACCCAAAGCCCTCTTTCCGGGCAACGGCTTTAAGGATGGTGGTGGTGTTAAAGGTGAGCGGCGATGTGTACTCTGCAGAGGTGGCGTTAGGCTCTGTTCCGTCGAGGGTGTAGTAGATTTTGCATCCGGGTACTATTGTCCCGATTGAGACGGTGGTACTCTCCTTGATTATCGGGCCATCTGCCTCAAGAAAAGGGATCGGCAGAATTAGTTCATCTTCGATAGATGTGACAGGGGAGTTGTTGCCACCGGATTGGGCGTTGTGGGCAGATTCTGAGTTGTGGCCGGATTGGGTGTTGTCTGTTCCCCAACTTTTGTTTGGTGTGCTGCCCATCACAAATCGCAGCTCTCCGCCGGCCATTATTGCAGAGTGGGAGATATAGGATTTGTTGTAGGGCTGGCCGTTAAGTGTTGCCGATTGGATGTAACGGTTTTTGGCAGATACCCCTTTTGCCACTATCCGGAACACCTCTCCATTTTCGAGGTTGATCTCGGTTTGAGGTAGCCAAGGGGTTCCGATAATGTATTCGGGGAGTCCGGGTGTGACAGGGTAGAAGCCCATCGCGCTCATAACCAGCCAGGCAGACATCTGCCCACAATCTTCATTACCACTCAATCCGTTAGGCTGGTCGGTAAAGAAGTCATCCATTATCTGGCGTACTCTAAACTGGGTTTTCCAGGGCTGGTCCACAAAGTTGTATAGGTAGGCCATATGGTGACTCGGCTCGTTGCCCTGGGCATACTGACCGATAAGACCGGTTATATCCTTCATATCCATCCCGGTGATAGGGGCATCGGTCTCGAAAAGCTCATCTATTTTGGCGGCAAGCTGCTCTTTGCCACCGTGAAGTTTGATAAGGCCGGTTATGTCCTGAGGCACATAGAAGCTGTAGTGCCACGAGTTTGCCTCAACAAAATGCCAGTCAATTGTTGTTGGGTTGAAAGGTGTGAGCCAGCTTCCGTTTAGGCGAGGCCTCATAAATCCGGT
>CAZCXB010000186.1:0-3803 GCA_964502485.1 uncultured Muribaculaceae bacterium
GTATATGTTATCCGTAACCTTTTTTATAAGTAGATTTGCGTGATAAATAAATCTTAATATTCTATTTTTATGAAAAAAACATTGTTAACCTTATTGTTTGTTGTTATTGCAGGAGCCATTTTTGCACAGAGTCCATTCTCTAAGCCTCAGATTAACGCCGGTGTTGGTATCTCTTCATGGGGATTACCTGTATATGTAGGTGTTGATTTTGAAGTCTATAAGGACATAACAGCCGGTGCAGAGTTATCTATTCGATCAAAAAAAGATTTCGGATCTGTATTTGGAATATCTGTAAACGGCAACTATCATTTAAATAGCTTATTAGATCTTCCTTCTGAGTGGGATTTTTATGCCGGAGCAAACATCGGTTATCTGATTTGGGCTTATGACAACAATTTTGTCGGGACAAAAGCTTCAGGACTGGGTATTGGCGGTCAGATCGGCGGTCGCTACTTCTTTAATGAGAAATTCGGTCTCAACCTTGAGTTCGGTGGCGGAAACGCATTCAGCGGCGGAAAAATTGGAATCACCTTCCGTCTGTAAGGATTTTAAATAACCAAGTAACCTTGCCAAGGTTTGTCAACCTTGGCAAGGTTACTTCTATTTTGGCGGTGTCCCAACTACTTGTTGAATGGTATGTGCAGAGAAGTAGCCAAGGGCATAATCACCGGAGATGTTTGTTGTGGGGTTAGATGGTGTTACTCCCCCGGGTCTGCCTGATGAGAGTTGGGAGAGTGCAAAGAGGTAGTTATAGATGTTTTTATCTATACAGTGCATCTCTACTGTTACTGTATCTCCGGACTTTATCTCGGTATCTCTTCCAAAGAGTGGACGACCATTGACCAGTCCGTTGTTTAAGTTGTCGTTGAAGACTGAATATGAGTTATCCTTTTTGCCGTTAACAAACAGATAGAATCTGTAATAGTTACCGGGCTCTATGGGGTCTGTATAGATAGGCACTGTGTAGTAAAGATCCTTTTGTGAGCTGAATATTAAAGGATTAAATATTAGGCTATCCAGATTAACTCTCTTTGGCATTGTTGAGGAGGAGTGGTAGTTTCTCCCTTCTGTAGATACGTTTAAAAAATAGGTGTTCTCCGGAACTCCTTCAATTGTTCTGGTTTTGTATACTCCGGGGACGGTCTCTGTCAGAGTATCAGAAACACCTTTGTCGTCGGAGATAATTACCAGGGCATTTGAAACAGTGGGGAAGTTGTTTTGACTGCTAAAATTGACGGTACGGGATATTCGGATATAATATGGACCGGGGGCATCTGTTATATTTCCCTCAATAACAATTTGAGGTTCTACCGTTCCAAGATCTATCGAGATCTCTTTTTCGCATGACATTAATAATGTTGCAACTACAAAAAATAATATTAGACTCTTTATGTTATTCACGGTTTTCATAACGCTCAAAACTTAAAATTGTAGGTAAAACTGGGAATCCATCTAAACAGAGATGTCTGAACAGCTATTGTCCTCGAGGGATCACTCTTGTCCTCTTCAAAGTTTATTACGTATGCATTCTCTCGTCCATAGGCATTATAAATACTAAAGTTCCACGACGATTCATATCTCCCTTTATGCTGTTTAGTATATGTTGCTCCTAAATCGAGTCTGTGATATGAGGGCATTCTGTATCCGTTTCTCTCTGCATAATAGAAGATCACATTATCATCTACTCTATATTTTCCACTCGGGAATGTAACGGCATTTCCTGTATTGTAGACAAATAACCCGGTTAAATGCCAGCTCTTTGTAAGTTGATACATAGCTACAAGAGAAAGGTCATGTGTACGATCCTGCTTTGCCCGATACCATTGGCCTCCGTTAATCCCATCTATCTTCCTCTCTGTTTTTGAGAGTGTATAGCCCAGCCATCCGGTTAGCACTCCTCCCGACCTCTTTATAAGAAACTCAACTCCCATAGCTCTGCCCTCTCCATAAAGCAGCTCACTCTCTATATCAGGAACACTGCTTATATCGGCCCCATTTTTGAAATCTATCTGATTATTAAGGCTTTTATAGTACGACTCAATGCTTAACTGATATTTGTCATTGTCAAAATTTCTGAAATATCCGACACTGTACTGGTCACTGGTCTCTGGTTTTATATTATAGCTATTGCCTATCCATTGATCAGTGGGTGAAGAGCTTATAGAGTTGTTTAATAGATGCAGATTCTGAGTATTTCTTGCATATCCAAGCTTTACGCTGCTGTTGCGGTTTAATATCAGATTAATCTGCAGACGAGGTTCAAGGTTAAGGTAGCTCTTCCCAAATTTCCCTTTAGGTAATGTGATGCTATCTGTAAGCATTCCATTACTATAAACATTATAGGTGTCTCCTCCTAAAATTGTGTATGATGATAGTCTTATACCATAGTCTATTACAAGAAAATCGGAGACTTTCATATTGTTATTTGCAAATATTGCACTCTCTAATGATGTTCTGCTCTGCCTCTCTTTTACGCTTATTCCATCTCCCTCAAAACGACTTGGAGAGATTGTATGATGTATTGCACTTATTCCAAATCGGATAGAGTTCTTTGAGTCAGGAAAATATTGAAACTCCTCTTTGATATTCCAATCAATAATCTCAGAATTGATGTTAAATCTGTTATCGCCTCCGCCAATGGAAATTTTATAGTTATAATCACTGTAAATCAATGAGGTGTTGGAAAAGAGCTTTGGTCCTAAAACGCTGTTCCATCTTAATGTCCCTGTCTTATTACCCCAGTCAATTCCAAAGTCGTTTCCAAGTCCAAGAACATCTCTGCCAAAGTAACCCGATGCAAAAACTCTGTTTCTGTCGTCTATCTTGAAATTTACTTTTGCATTTAAGTCGTAGAAGTATAGTTTATTCTCTTTGTATGTATCGGTCAGTTTTAAAAAGAGATCTGCATATGTCCTCCTTCCCGAAACTATGAATGATGATTTATCCTCAACTATGGGCCCCTCAAGACTCAGACGACTGCTTATAAGTCCAATACCCCCGGTCGCTGTATATCTGTGGCTGTTGCCCTCCTTCATCTTTATATCAAGGACTGATGAGAGTCTTCCACCATATTGAGCCGGCGGATTCCCTTTGATTATGGTTGCGTCCTTTAATGCATCGCTATTAAAAGTGCTGAAAAAGCCAAGCAGATGTGATGCATTATATACTGTTGCCTCATCAAGCAGAATAAGATTCTGATCTTCTGTACCGCCTCTGACATAAAAACCACTGCTCCCCTCTCCTGCAGATTTAACGCCGGGGAGGAGTTGAATAGTTTTGAGGATATCTCTCTCTCCGAATATTACCGGAATTCTCGCTGTCTCTTTTATGTCAACTCTCTCTAAACCAATCTCTGCCCTTCTAATATTATCGTCTCTTCTCTCCGCACTCACTATCAGCTCATTTAATTCTATTACACTCTCGCTCATCTCTCTGTCAACTCTTTTATTTGAGTTAAGATCTATATCGAGAGTATCACTTTTATATCCGATAAAACTGTAAATTATTTGATAGCTTCCTTTGGGTAAAGTGAGTGAGTAGAAGCCGTACTCATTACTGGCAGTATAATTTCTCTCTTTAGTTTCCAGGCTGTTAACCGAGACACCGATCATGGTTTCACCGGTTAATTTCTCTCTTATTGTGCCGCTGATTGTAAATCTTTGCTGAGCTACAAGGTTATTGAAGCAAAAAAAAAGTAGCAGGGCCGTAACTCTCTTTACCGGATATATAGTTGATAACATGATCTGTATTAAAAAAATAAATCTTTAAATGTATCAACAAAAAAACTGAGAAAAAGTTAATCT
>CAZCXB010000187.1:0-3678 GCA_964502485.1 uncultured Muribaculaceae bacterium
GGCTATTGAGCAGATGTTTCAGCGTAAACCGATAGAGTCTCCCTCAACATTCTGATATCAGACATAGGTAAAGAGATCGGGATCAAATTTTAATGAGGAGTCTTTGAACATTTTGTCAAAGGCTCCTCTCTCTATAAGTTCACTTGGTGTCCCTTCAAAAAATCCGGAGTAACCCATAACCCAAATCTTGTCACATAACTTGAGTGCCTGGAGAAGGTCATGAGTAGAGAAGATTATGGTCTTTCTTTCGTTTCGGGCAATATCTTTAAGCAGCTTTGTAATAAGAATACGATTTGCAATATCAAGAAAAGCTGTTGGTTCATCCATAAGTATAATCCGACTGTTCTGAACCAGACTCCTTGCAATTGCGGCTCTCTGAAACTCGCCATCGCTCAGACCGGAGCTGTCTCTCTGCTCAAAACCTTTGAGACCAACCATAGAGAGGGTAGATGTAATAAGATTACGATCACGATCCCTTATACTACCAAGCCAGTTAGTACGGTTATAACAGCTGGTTGCAACCATATCAAAGAGAGATAGATTCTTTGCTCTGGGGCTCTGTGATGGGACAAATGAGACCTGCTGAGCCAGCCTACCCGGCGGATAGTTCTCAACGCAGCTGTTGAGCACCTTTATCTTACCGGAGGGGTAGGAGTGGATACCTGAGACAGATTTAAGCAGAGTGCTCTTTCCCATTCCGTTTGCCCCTACAATTGCAATCATCTCAGATGAGTTAGCATGGGCGTTAATATTGCTGTATATAACTCTCTCATATCCGAGAGATACATCTTCCAGCGTTAAAATTCTATCTTCTATGGTATTATAACTCTCCACCGTTAGATAAATCTGTTTTTTAGAACAATAAATAGTATTACAGGCACCCCAATCAGTGCACTTACTGTATTGATAGGGATAACACCTGCCTGTCCCGGAAGTTGTGCAACTGTATCAGCAAAGACCATAATTGAGGCGCCCAGGAGAGCTGTTGCCGGCATAAGTACTTTATGATCTGCATTTCTAAAAAGCATTCTTGCAATATGAGGAACAGCAATTCCAATAAAGCCGATTGGTCCGCAAAATGCGGTAACACTCCCTGCAAGAAGTGTCGTTGCGATAAGTATCCTTCTTCGTGTTCTCTCGAGATTTACACCAAGACTTTTGGCATAGGATTCACCCATCAGGAGTGCATTTAGGTCCTTAATGCTATATATTGATATTGCAAGTCCGGTGAGGATAAGTATAAACATTATCCAAATCTGAGTCTCACTTAGTCCTGCAAAACTACCCATTGTCCATAAGACAAAAACCTTAAGCGCAGATGATGATGAGAAGTATTGAAGTAGTGAGATGATGGCTCCAACTACACTTCCAAGCATAATCCCGAATATAAGTAATGAGATACTATCTCTGAATCTTGAAGATACCATTAGTATAATTACAGTGACAGACAACGCCCCAAGCCATGCAGATGTTGCAACGCCGATTGTAGCAAAGAGTGAAGATGAGAGTGATATCCCAAATGCAGAGAATCCCATTACAAGAAGAGCAACACCCAACCCTGCACCGGAACTTATTCCCAGGATAAATGGATCGGCTAATGGGTTTCTGAAAAGAGTCTGCATCTGAAGACCGCAAACAGAGAGTGCAGCGCCCGCCATAAGTGCAGTTAACACTTTGGGTATCCTGAATGTAAATATAATATCCTTTACGTACTGAGGAGCATCTGAACCTGTCAGGGCAGAGATAATATCTCTAAAGGGTAATATTATTGAACCAAGAATAAGGTTAATGGTTATAATAGTCACAAGGGATATGAATATTACGGAGTACTCCTTGATATATGCTCTTTTAGTAATCACGCCGTCTAATCTTTGCGGCCTCTAAGATAGCGTAAAAAAAAGATAAATCGCTTTGATTTTATTTTTGTAATTTTGCGGCCGTTCTAATTTATTTAAATAATTACCGTTATGAGAAGAAAAATAGTAGCAGGAAACTGGAAGATGAACACGACAATCCAGGAGGGAGAGTTGTTGGTTAAACAGATAAATTTTCTTATCAGAGAGATATCAGATATAGAGATAATTGTATCTCCCCCCTTTACACATCTGACATCTATAGCATCACTTATAAGATCTGACCAAAGCTCACTATCTCTTGCTGCACAGAACTGCTCCCATATGGAGTCTGGGGCATATACCGGAGAGGTATCTGCAAAGATGCTTCAGGGGGCAGGATGTAAATATGTTATCATCGGACACTCCGAGAGAAGAGAGTATTTTGGAGAGAGTAACGAGATACTATTGAAAAAAATAGAGCTTGCCCTCTCTGAGGGACTCTCACCGATCTATTGCATTGGGGAGAGACTTGAGGAGCGTGAGCAGAACAGACATTTTGAGGTTGTCTCTGACCAGATTAAGGAGGTGCTGTATAAGTTGAGAGGTCTCGATATGGAGAGAGTTATTGTTGCATACGAGCCGGTATGGGCTATTGGAACCGGCAAGACAGCAACTTCCGATCAGGCCGAGGAGATGCATGCATATATAAGAAGGGTAATCGCAGGTAAGTTCCCTGCTATTGCCGAGAGTATTCCAATCTTATACGGAGGTAGCTGTAAGCCTTCCAATGCAAAGGAGCTCTTCTCAAGAGAGAATGTCGATGGTGGACTTATTGGAGGAGCATCACTAAACGCTCAGGATTTTACCGAAATTATTAAATCCTTCTGATGGATTATATAGAGGTATCAATTGAGATTCTCCCCTTTACAGAGGAGAGTGCAGAGCTGGTAATAGCTGCTACCGAAGAACTTCCGTTTGAAAGCTATGCTATTGAATCTCCATATCTTAAGGCATATATTCCTCAAAAAGACTACTCATCCAAAGATTTGAGAACCATACTATCATGCTTTGATAACTCAGATAGTTTTAAATTGAGGGTTACAACTGCCTTTATTGAGGGTTGTAACTGGAATGCTTTATGGGAGAGTAATTTTACCCCGGTAGTGATTGGAGAGAGATGCACCGTAAAGGCAAGTTTTCATAAAGATCTTCCGGAGACATTATATACAATAGTAATTGACCCTAAGATGGCTTTCGGAACAGGTCACCATCAAACTACACATCTGATGATAGAGGCCATGCTCAATATCAATTTCGCGGAGAAGAGAGTTCTGGATATGGGATGCGGAACCGGGGTGCTTGCAATATTGGCAGTTAAGATGGGCGCGTTACCACCCGTACATGCAATTGATACAGATTTTATAGCAGTAGAGTCTGTAAGGGAGAATAGTGCTAAGAACAGCTCTGCAGAGATGGTTACTGCTCTTTGCGGAGATGCCTCGCTTATTCAATCCTCGCGATATGATGTAATACTGGCAAACATCAACAGAAATATAATACTCTCCGATATAGAGACTTACTCAAGAGGATTGTCACCTTCCGGCTCTCTTCTCCTAAGCGGCTTTTATGGCGAAGATATACCCAAAATAGAGAGTGAGGCTCTCAAATTTAGTCTGAAGGTGGTTTTGAAATACTCAAAGGATAACTGGAGTGCACTTTTATTAGAAAAAAGTTAAAATATTTTATGAAGGGATATTGCAAGAATAAAAAAATGTCTTACCTTTGCATTCCTCAAAGAAAGCGGGCATGGCGTAATTGGTAGCCGCGCCAGACTTAGGATCTG
>CAZCXB010000188.1:0-3665 GCA_964502485.1 uncultured Muribaculaceae bacterium
ACCTGAGAGGTGCAAAATTGAATTGTAGATATTGCATAGATTTTAGCTCAATATGTGGCGTTTAAGCACGTAGGCTTTGCCAGAGTTTGAGGTATATATCAGTATATTAGGTAGATATAAAACGCAATTTTCCAACTTTGGAAAATTGGTAATTTTATGTATCAGCATATTAATTAGTTACCTCAAACTCTGGCAAAGCAGCCCCCCTCCCTACCCAAGCAACTGCGAGAGGAACTGTTTGATGGTCATTCCGGCGGCGCGAATTTGCTGGGGTACGAGGCTCATTTCGGTCATTCCGGGAACGGTGTTTACCTCCAGGAAGTAGATGTCGTCACCTCGTACAATGTAGTCCATACGGACAACGCCCTTGCAGCCGAGATGTTTGTAGAGTTTGTGTGAAAGGTCTATTACTCTTTCGCTTAGCTCCGCAGGGATTACGGCCGGGCAGATCTCCTTAGAGGCACCCAGATATTTGGCCTCGTAGTCAAAAAATTCGTTATTGGAGATAATCTCGGTAACAGGCAAACGAACCAGCTCGCCATCATGTTCATAAACACCGTTAGTCATCTCCCGGCCATCTATAAACTCCTCAATAAGAACACTATCGTCCTCCTTAAAAGCACTCTCGATAGCATCATTAAGCTCCTCCAGCCTCTTAACCTTTGTTACCCCAAAGCTGCTACCTCCGTTGTTCGGCTTGACAAAAAGCGGAAGGCCCAGACGGGCAGATATTTCGTAAGGGTTATAACTATCACCTCTTCTTAAAAAGATCTCCCTCGCAAGCTTCACCCCGGTATCTCTCAGGAAGCACTTGCAAGCGTACTTATTAAAGGTTACCGCAGAGACAGTAGCGGGAGATGTTGTAAAACTCATGCCCACCATCTCGAGGTATGCCTGAAAAAGACCATTCTCGCCCGGAGTACCATGAATCATAATCAGAGCCTTGTCAAACTCGATCTTTGTACCAGAAGTCCAGCCCACCGATGGAATGACAAACGAAAAGTCCGATTTATCAATAAAATAACTATCACCACTTTCACATAAAACTCTCCAGTCAGCACCCTTAATCAGCACCTCAAACACATCATAAAGATCCTGGTCAATATGAGACGCAATGTGTTTACCACTCTTTACAGATATCTCATACTCCGAAGAGTCCCCCCCATATACAAGCGCAATTTTCTTTTTCATTCCAAGAAGGTAAAATTAGATTTAATTGAAGAACGGATCTTTAACCGACTGAGCACTCTGCAGATCGTCATCTGTCCCCAGACAACGAAGGTCGGCAGAGAAGCCCGGCGGAGCAGAGAAAGCATCAAACGGAGAGATTCCCAAATCCGGATTGGCAAGAACCTTCTGCATAAAGAGACCCCAAATAGGGAGAGCCATATTGGAGCCACCACCTAATGCAAGGCTCTCAAAATGAACCTGTCTATCCTCGGCACCAACCCATACACCGGCAGTAAGACGAGGCATAAAGCCAATAAACCACCCATCCGACTGATCATTCGTAGTACCGGTCTTACCGGCCAAAGCCCCCTCCCTTATATAACGCACTCTCAATCTTGCAGCAGTACCCTCATTAACAACACCTTCCATAAGATTAACCATCAGATAAGCAGTAGATTCACTAATCGCCTCCCTTTTACGGGCGGTAAAGTTACTCAGCACATTGCCCGACTTATCCTCAATCCTCAAAACAAACAGAGGGTCGATATGAACACCCCTGCCAGGGTAGGTATTATATGCAGCAACCATCTCATAAAGAGTTATATCTGCAGGGCCAAGACACAATGAGACCACAGGATCGAGATGACTCTTGATTCCCAGACGACGACACATATCAACCAGTGCATTAGGACCGAACTGCCTCATAAGGTAGGCAGATATATTGTTGCTACTCCTTGTTAAACCCCACTTTAGAGTAACACTCTGACCAATCCACTCAGGCTTGTCTGTACTCTCCGGAGTCCAGGTGGTATCTCCTACCAGGAAGGTCTGCGGAACATTAACCACCTTATCACAAGGCGTATAACCCTCCTGCATGGCCAAAGTATATAGAAACGGCTTGATGGTAGAACCCACCTGACGCTTAGCCTGACGTGCGTTGTCATATTTAAAGAACCTGTAGTCCGGCCCTCCGACATACGCCTTAACGAAACCTGTCTGCGGCTCCATAGCCATAATAGAGGCCCTGAGGAAGGATTTGTAGTACTTAATAGAGTCGTTAGGTGTCATTATAGTATCAACCCTGCCCCTTGAATTCCATGCAAATACAGTCATTGGAACAGCTTTATTAAAACTCTCCTCAATCTCCTTCTCCGATGCACCTGCTGCAGACATCATCCTGTAACGGTCACTCCAGCGACGTGCCTGCCTCATAATATTGTTAACAGTCTCTCTAGGAACATCATTTGAGAACGGACGGTTGGTTTTCCATCTCAAATCCACGAAAAATGTCTTTTGAAGCTCCTTACCGAGATGCTCAGCCACAGCCTCCTCGGCATATCGTTGCATTGCAGCATTAATAGTTGTATATATCTTAAGACCCTCCTTATCCAGATTGTACTTAGATCCGTCAGGCTTTCTGTTCTTGTTTAGCCAACCATACAGAGGGTCATCCCTCCAAAGGGTTGAATCTGCCCGGAAATCTTCGTATTGTCTGTAGGAAGATCTTACAGGCTCGTTTGCATTCATCACCCGACGGAGCATATCCCGGAAATAGGGACCCAGACCCGAATTGTGATCTTGCTGAGAGTATGATAGTTTGATAGGAATAGCTATAATTGAGTCGTAAGCCTCCCTATCGAGATAGCCATATTTCCTCATCTGATTGAGAACATGATTTCTTCGCGCCAGAGAGCGCTCCGGATTGAGTACCGGATTAAAACGTGTAGGTTTGTTAACCATACCTACAAGCAGGGCCCCCTCCTCAACCGAAAGCTGCGATGGGTGCTTCCCGAAGAATGTGTTGGCAGCCGCCCTTATCCCGTATGCATTACTACCGTAGAAGACAGCATTCATATACATACCTATAATCTCCTCCTTGGTATAGTTCCTCTCCAGCTTAACAGCAGTAATCCACTCCTTGAACTTTGAGATACCAAGCTTGTAGAGTCCGGCACCCGGGAATTTGCTTACAACCGTGTCACGCGGGAATAGCGTCTTGGCAAGCTGCTGCGTGATTGTACTCCCGCCGCCTCCCGATCTTGTCTGCCCTAAAAGTATAGACTTTACTGCTACACGGGCAAGACTTGGAAAATCTATCCCGCTATGGCCATGAAAACGCACATCTTCGGTTGCCAGAAGAGCCTCCACAAGTGTGGGCGAGAGCTCCTGATATGTAACAAACGATCTGTTCTCAATATGAAAAGTGGTGAGTACCTCCCCCTCCTCCGAGATTATCTCGGTTGCAAGATTGTTCTTGGGATCCTCCAGCTCTTCAAATGAGGGAATATCGGAAAAAACTCCAACCAATAACAGGATAACCAGCAGTAATGCAAAGGGTGTCAAGAGCATTATCCAGAACCATCTTACAATCTTATTCCTCTTTTTAATTTCCATTTTATGCAATATTACCGAGTGTACTAAATGGCAAAATTAGAAATAAAAATTTTGATTATACCTTAATTTATACTTTACTTTGCAGCCGTCAAGGATTATTT
>CAZCXB010000189.1:0-3646 GCA_964502485.1 uncultured Muribaculaceae bacterium
TGAGTTTCTAAATCCCATATCTGTTTATCACTCAAATCTTTTGCATAATCTTTTGTTGTATCTTTAGCTGTTGCAGCAACCAATACACCGCTTCCATCATTAGTCTTTACTACACCAGAGATTGGAATCATTTGCCCGTATGGAGTTGTAATATTAGTTTCTGTACCGTCTGTAATGAAATTTCTGCTGATAATCTCTTTTGTCTTTAAATCTATTTTTGCGTAGCTGACTTTATTTTTATTGGTAATATAACTCCACTCAGTGCTGTAGAGGTATAGGTGGTTGTTAAAAATTGTCATATTGCTGTTTTGCAGAGAATTGAGCAATTCACTCACTGCATCACTCTTAGTATCAATAATAAATGTTTTTGACGGATTTTCATAGTAATCACCTCTGGAAGAGACATATATATTATTGTAATTGTCTTTTTTTACGCGATGCAGATTAATTGATACCTCAATTTTTTTAATTTCGGTAAATGTATTGAGGTCAATAACAGAGAGAGTATTGTCGTAGAAAGGAACTCTATAGCCTCCTGAATTTGCAACATAGAGTTTATCTTCTATTATAACCATCTCTTCTGGTTGATATCCAACAACACAGGTGCCTACTACTCTTAAATCAGAAGTATCTATCTTTGCAATGTATCCTAATCTTGCATTCGGATCGATCTGTACAGGTCCGGCATAAGAGCTTACATAAGCGTATCCTCCGTCAAAAACTATATACCGACAGTTTGGGACAGATATTATTGCAATATGCTTTGCAGTATTTACATCCATAACCTCAATAAAATTTGAGCAGTTTATCACAGCATATAATTTATCTCCATAAATCTGAATATCATTGCCAACATCACCCAACTCCCTTGCTACCGAAGGATTACGTTCAGAGAAGATGTTCTTAATATAGTATCCTGTCTCATAGTCAAAAAAGTCAATAGTTGATTTATTACTTCCCATATTTCCTTCATTCAAGAGAAAGAATCCTTTTATATCTGAGTTTTCTACAGCTTCGGTTACTTTTGACCAGGTTGACGGAACTATCTCGCTTCTGAATTCATCTTTTCTGCATGCACCTACGATTTGTAGTATTAGCATAATAGTAATTGGCAATACTATCTTTCTCATAATATGATATTTAGTTTTAGATTAAAATTGATTCCAGGCATTGGATAGCACTTTACTACTTCATAGGGTTGATTAAAAATGTTATTAATCTCTGCGGTTAATCTTAGCCCGGTATTTTTTAGAGAAATTTTGCGGGAGAATGAGAAGTCATGTGTATACCATGGTTGTGTGTAATTTTCCGGGATATTAGCCACAGAATCATATCTTTCTCCGGTATATATAAAACTGTAATTTATATTCCATCCGCGGATGTTCCCGTTTACTGTTAGAGATCCGCTATGCCATGGGATATATGGTATCTGCCCACCATAGTAATCGCTTTGATTATCTGTAAGGTCTTGTGCTTTTTGATATGTGTAATTCAGTCGGGTATTCATATTCAACTTTCCAATCTGCCACTCAGATTCCATCGCCACGTCTATTCCTCGAATTTGGGTGTATCCAAGATTTATCATTGTCCACCTAAACTGATTTGATGTTGGCATAGCGATAATCTTATCTTCTATTTCATTAAAATAGCAATCTAACTGAAGCCAGATTTTGGGTAAATGCTTTTTTTTGAGATGGATACCATATGTAAAGCCAATGTTATATTGGTTTGTATACTCAGGTTTAAGATTTTTATTGCCGATAAATGTGTAATAGAGATCATTCATAGTTGGCATACGAAAAATACGTTTGTAGAATGCCCTCAGATTAAAATCTTTATTGGAGAATGGCTTATAAGAAGCTATAAAAGAGGGTGTAAGTTCGCTTTTATTATCTGCATTAGTTCCATATTTTCTGGTCTTCTCATTAACGTAACTATGAAGTATACTTGCTTGAATTTTAATCTTTTCTAACCTTAGTGATGTTGCAGCCGAAGTTAGAAATGATTGACGTTGAGGATATACAAAGTCAGTCAGATTGGCTTTTAGACTATATAATTGAAGATCGGAGGAGAGAGATATGCTTAACCATTTTAAGAGAGAGAATTGGTTTGCAATGGAGATATAGATTTCGTGTTGTAAATAAGTGTTGTTTATATACATTGTGGTAACGTCGAGGCGGGGGTCTGATATGTAATGAAGATAATCTCTGGCATATTTCCCGTTTAAAAGAAGTGAGTAGATTCCTGTAAAATTCTTTCTAAAGCTGCCTTGGATGAAGAAATTATTATCCCATTGTCTGTCCTGATTCCTGAATTTCCCAGGCTCTTCTCTAACAGATGCCCCCGGATAACCTCTCTCTGATTTATAGTAATAAACTCTTGACTTCCATTCGCCTTGATCTATATTTCCTATTAGTGACCCCTCAACACGCAGAGCTTTAACATCTCCATTTTTCCTTAACTCAGTAGTGTCATAACCATCTTTTCGGGCATATCGGAATCTATATTCGCCGGATGTATATATATATCCAGAGCTGAATGTGCTACTAAGGTTATTATTTAGCCGCTGTTCCCAGGTAATAGTAGGATTTAGTGTTTTAAAGGATCCGGCTTTAAATCCGAGATTAATATTACTCTTTTTATTCTTTTCAAATGATGGTTTGAGTGATGTCATGTATATGGAACTTGCAGATGCAAAGTCTTTTGCAGGCTGTAATATTACACTTTTCTGGCCGTTGTATACTGAGATAGCTGCCATATTATCAAGAGAAAAACGCCCAAGGTCCACAACTCCATTCTGAGCATTTCCAAGCTCTATTCCGTCGTAGAAGACTCCTACATGCTGACTCCCCAAACTTCGTACATTTACTGTTTTCAGACCGCCAACTCCTCCATAATCTTTTATCTGAACTCCTGAAAAATAACGCAAGGCGTCAGCAACCGAATGGGCACTTAATCTTTTTAGTTGTTCTCCGGAAAGCTGTTGGGAGGGAATTATCTCTGAATTTACTCTGCCGGCAGTAATAACCGCATCGGGAATAATTCCTTGCTTTACACTATCTGCTCTTTCATTCGATAAAATATTAGACGTGGAGAGAATTAGAAGAATTATTATCCACCTCTTTTTTGGCTTGAACCAATAATTTAACATCAAGTTAGTCATCGTTGCTTTTTTTCTAATAAATTCATTGTTTGGTTTTGATGACAAACAATGTTTATAAGATTTTACAGCAAACGGCGGCTTAACTAAGATTCCTACAGAATAAGTAATGTGGGAAAAATGCCTTATTTGTTGATTAATAGTCCATAACCCGTAGACTGTAAAATCTGTTAACAAAGGCAGGTCTTCTGACTTATTCCTGTTTTGAACGCCTTCCCAGTAATGATAAACCAGTGGCAAAGAATGTTAAAACATAATCTCAATTTTGAGATTGGAACTTACAGCAGCGGGAACTGTCCGGGATTTTCACCCGGTTCCCATTTAATTCTTCTCTGCAACAAAATGAGCAGATTAGAAACCATTGTGCCTGCAAATGTAAACACTTTTAAATGGTTTGCCAAATATTAATCATTATAAAAATTTTGATTTCAAACTAACCCCGGTTGGTTGATCTCGGTTGGTTTAAAAAAGCCGGAACATCTAAGT
>CAZCXB010000190.1:0-3628 GCA_964502485.1 uncultured Muribaculaceae bacterium
ATTGTAGATGACGATATTCAAATTACAACAGATCTTATCATCAACACAGAGGATGATAAAAATCTTGGCGTTGAGATTAGGGAGTATGTTCAGGGAAGGAAGGAAGAGGTAGTGGAAGAGGAGGAGCTGCCTTTCATGATGGTAGAAGATAAGCCTAGATTCATGGGAGGTGACGAACATTCATTTACAAGATGGGTTGCCGAAAGACTTGTGTATCCGGAAATTGCTAAGGAAAACAGCGTTCAGGGCAGGGTAATTCTTCAATTCCGTGTGAATACAGACGGAAGCGTAAGTGATGTTAAAGTTGTCAGAGGTGTTGACCCTTCGCTGGACAAAGAGGCTGTCCGCGTAGTTTCATCATCACCTAAGTGGACTCCGGGGAGACAGAGAAACAAGCCTGTAAGGGTAGTTTATGTATTTCCGGTTATTTTCCAGCTGAGATAATATTTATAACAAATCAATTAATAAAGGCTGCCTCGTAAGAAGCAGTCTTTTTTGTATAATTTATGGAAAAAGCAGTTCTTGTAGGAGTTTCATTACCTGATGACGATAGTCAAAAGATAAAAGAGTATCTTAATGAACTTGAGTTCCTGGCTGAGACAGCGGGGGCAGTTACACAAAAAATATTTACCCAAAACCTGGATAGGCCAAACTCAAAAACATATATAGGCACAGGTAAACTGGAAGAGATCAAGAGATATATCACTGAGAATGAGATAAAGCTTGTTATCTTTGATGATGAGTTGACACCCTCACAGCTCCGAAATATTGAGAGGGAGATGGAGTGCAGAATTCTTGACAGAACAAACCTGATTCTTGATATTTTTGCTCAGAGAGCAAAGACAGCTTACGCAAAAACTCAGGTAGAGCTTGCCCAATATCAATACCTTTTGCCAAGATTAACTCGTATGTGGACCCACCTCGAGAGACAAAGAGGCGGGATTGGTATGAGGGGTCCGGGAGAGAGCCAGATTGAGACAGACAGAAGGATTATACTCGATAAAATAAGCCGACTGAAAGATCATCTAAAGAAGATTGACAAGCAGATGGCATCACAGAGAGGAAATAGAGGCTCACTTGTAAGAATCTCCCTCGTTGGTTACACAAATGTAGGAAAGAGCACAATTATGAATATGCTTGCAAAGAGTGAGGTCTTTGCAGAGGATAAGCTCTTTGCAACCTTAGACACAACCGTAAGAAAAGTGGTTATTGAGAATGTCCCTTTCCTCTTAAGCGATACAGTTGGTTTTATCCGCAAACTTCCACACCAGCTTGTTGAATCCTTTAAGAGCACATTGGACGAGGTTCGTGAGTCGGATATCCTTATGCATGTTGTAGATATTTCTCACCCCAACTTTGAAGAGCAAATCAGAGTCGTTGAGGAGACCCTTGCCGATATTGGTGCAAAGGATAAGCCTCTGTTTTTAGTCTTCAATAAGATTGATGCTTATAAATATGTTCCACAGGATGAGTTTGATTTCAAAGAGAAGCAACCGGAGAACTATAGTCTTGATGAGCTAAAGAATAGCTGGATGAAAAAAGAGCACGCTCCATGCATCTTTATATCTGCACGAGAAAAGATTAACCTGGATAAATTGAGAAACGATCTATACAAGATGGTAGCAGAGATACACTCCGGACGTTATCCTTTCAACAATTTTTTGTGGTAACCGAACTGCCCTAAGATAGGTACTATTTTAAACCATGTGCCTTTTTAACAGCATTTACGACCTTATCTAACGGTAAAGCCTCCACTACCCTACCATTAAAACCCTTAGTGGTATTAGCCATAAAAAGGGAGTTTATAAGTGCCTCCTCTGTTGCCTCAATTACTGCTAAAAAAAGAGATGACAAAGAGTGGTTATGTAGTTCGATGGGGCTATACTTATCTGTACTCTCATCAATCAGATTTGACTCGGCAACAGAAATAGCAATAACATAATCCCCACTACCGTTAGACGCAATGCCTCCTGTTTTTGCAAGACCCAACATGGCTCTTTTGGCCAATCTTTCAAGATTACGTGAAGTTAGAGGAGCATCTGTTATTACAACCATCATACAAGAGCCATCTGAATAACTCTCAATGTCTTTGATAAAGTCATGTTTTCCAAGTAGTTTCCCAACCGGAACACCCGCAATCTCCAAAACTCCACCATAGTTTGACTGAACCAAAACACCCACAGTATAACCACCAAGAGATGGAGGTATAACTCTGGATGATGTCCCTATACCTCCTTTGTAACCAAAGCATATTGTACCTGTGCCGGCTCCTACTCCACCCTCTTCAACTACTCCACCTTTTGCATTTGAGATGGCCTCAAGAACATGTTTAGGTGTGATAACTCTTGCCCTGATGTTGTTAAGACCTCCATCATTTGTCTCACCTACTATACCATTGACAGATCCGATATTAGAATTACCATCCTGCGCTATTGTATATGTGATAAGCGCATCAAGTGCCGGAGCAACACTTAGTGTATTAGTTAGAATTACAGGAGTTTCAATGTTTCCTAACTCCTTTACCTGTGTATAGCCTGCTAGCTTTCCGAATCCATTTCCTACATAAATGGCAGCAGGAACCTTTTTACGAAAAAGATTGCCGGAGTGAGGAATAATAGCTGTTACACCCGTACGGATATCATCTCCATCAATAATGGTTTTGTGTCCAACCAATACTCCCGGAACATCTGTTATAGCATTGAATTTTCCCGGTTTAAAAATTCCTGTTATAATTCCGTGTTCTCTTAACCTGTTCTGAGAGTGTGATAAAACTGACATTTGCATAAATAGGAGAAAAAAGAGAGTTGTAACTACAAAAAATTTTGTTTTGCTCATTAGTAATGGGGGTATTTAAAGTTGTGCAGAAAAGTTTAATACTGCCTCTGAAGATAATTTTGGCTCCTCTAAAAAACTGCAGTGGCCGGAGTTCTCAAATAATATAAATTGGGCACGAGGGATACTCTCTCTCATTTTATCTATAGACTCCTTAGTTATATAGTTATCGTGCCTTCCACAGAGTATTAAAAGAGGTGTTGAGCTTTGATTGAGGTAATCTGTATTATCCGATCTTGCCATCATACCCTCTACAGAAGCAGCAATACCTTCCGGATCATGAACCTCCGAGATTTCAATAATCTCAAGTATCTTCTCTTCCATTCTTGCAATGTTCTGTTTTGCAAACATTTTAGGCACAGAGAGCCTCACTATTCCAGCAAGTTTATTTTGGCGGATAAGAGATACCTCTCTCTTTCTCTCTTCTGACTTTTCCGGAAGATCTGCAAATGGAGTAGAGTGCATAAGGATCAAACCGGAGAATCTATCAGGTCTCTGCTTTAAAGCCTCTATTGCAACATATCCACCCATTGAGTGCCCAAGAAGCAGAGCTCTTTTTATTTCAAGTTTATCCAAAACGGAGTTAATGGTTGTTGCAGAGAACTCCATAGTATTAACCGGAGCAGTTGCGGAAAGTCCATGTCCTGGCAGATCTATAGTTATTATTCTGAACTCTTTAGACAATAAAGACGCAAAATTTTCCCAAATATAGAGAGTCTCAAGATAGCCGTGCAAAAGAACTAAAACCTTCTCTCCCCTCTTTGTATCTGAAATATGAACCGGTAAACCATTAATT
>CAZCXB010000191.1:0-3616 GCA_964502485.1 uncultured Muribaculaceae bacterium
CAAGGTCAAATCCACTTCTCAACTCGTGGTGGGGTGTAGTTTTCCATTTTTTCTAAGAGCTCCTCTATGTTGTCACTGATTATAATCATCTCCCCATGCTCCTTCTTTAGGAATTCGTTGTCAACCATCGTTTTAACAAGAGAGATAAGAGGATCGAAAAATCCGTTGACATTCAAAATTGCAATTGGCTTTTTATGGAGTGCGAGTTGAGCCCAGGTGAGCATCTCAAAGAACTCCTCCAATGTGCCGAAGCCTCCCGGAAGGGCAATAACTCCGTCGCTGAGTTCGTTCATTTTGCTCTTCCTCTCATGCAAACTATCAACCAATATCAGCTCATTAATTTTATTGTGTGCCAGCTCTTTTGATTGTAAAAATAGGGGTAACACACCAATCACCCTCCCTCCGGAGCCTAAAACCCCATCTGCAACTGCCCCCATAAGACCCACATTAGCACCTCCATATATTAGTTCGATATTCCGTAGTGCCAACGTTTGTCCAAGCATAGTTGCTGTTGTTTGAAAAACAGGATCACTCCCAAAGCTTGAGCCGCAAAATACTGTCAATCTTTTCATATTCAAAAGTAGTAAAAACTTTGCCACAACCCTTGCCAAGGTCCACAACCCTTGCCAAGGTTATTTCTTTTTTTTATATTTATGTGTTAAATTTTGTGATGTTTTATGGGGATTAATAATGATTTCTATGTTGTTGGAATTGGTGCATCGGCTGGTGGTCTTGATGCGGTCCAGCAGTTTTTTAATAATATGACCGATCAAAGCGGAATTGCATTTATTGTTGTTCAGCATTTATCGCCGGATTTTAAGAGTTTAATGCCGGAATTACTGTCAAAGAACACTAAAATGGAGATTTTTACTGCTGCAAATAATCAGGAGATCAAGCCCAATTGTATCTATTTGAATCAGCGTAATAAGAATTTAGTTGTAAAGGATAATCGGCTTTATCTAATCGACAAAGCCCCCAAAGATCATTTAAATCTACCAATCGATATCTTTTTTCATACTCTGGGTGAGAATTTCAAAGATCGTTCTATTGGTGTAATTCTCTCAGGAACAGGGTCAGATGGGTCGCGTGGAATTAAGACCATTAAAGAGACCGGAGGAACTATTTTGGTTCAGGAGCCCGAATCGGCACAATTTAACGGGATGCCAAATTCTGCAATCTACACTAATCTTCCGGATTTTATCTTGCCCCCTAAAGGACTGGCAGATAGGATAATTCAATTTACACAAAAGCGACTCGATATTTTGCCCGAGATAACAATAGAGGGAGAGGCAGAGGCTATATATAGATCCATCTTAACCGAAATACATAATTTTACCGGGATAAATTTCAAAAAGTATAAGAATAACACCTTGCTAAGAAGACTCGAAAAGCGAATGAGTCTTCACAATTTTACCAATCTAAATGAGTACTATAGCTATCTCAAAGAGAAGGAGAGCGAAAAAAATGCTTTAAAACAGGAGTTCCTGATTGGAGTTACAAGTTTTTTTCGTGACAAAGAGGCATTTGCCATTCTGCGCAATAGGGTGATTCCAGCTATTTGTCAGAGCAAGAGATCACCGGAGATGATACGTATATGGACTCCGGGATGTTCGAGCGGAGAGGAGGCCTACTCAATTGCAATTCTTTTTGACCGTTTTATCAGGGACACCAAAAGCAACCTCGATTTTAAAATATTTGCAACCGATATTGATAAACGAGCATTACAGAGAGCAAGCTCCGGCTGTTATCCCGTCAATAACTTTGCAGAGATTGACAAGGAGTTTTTTGAAGACTACTTCTTTAAAACAGGAGATCAGATACAGATAATTAAGCGAATACGTGAGAAGATTGTCTTTTCGCAACACGATGTAACAGCAGATCCCCCTTTTATCCGAATGGATATGATCTCGTGCAGAAACCTTCTGATATACTTTACCGCTGCAACACAAAAAGGGGTCCTCGATAATTTTCAGTACGCTTTGAATAAGGATGGATTCCTTTTTCTTGGCAACAGCGAATCGTTAGGCTCAGTAGGGAAACACTTTAAAATAATAGATACCAAATGGAAGATCTTCCAGAATATAAATGAGAATTTTAGAAGTCTACCATCATCCAGAGCAGAAGAGAATCAGTCTATTAACAGATTCGAGTTTGCACAGGAATCCATCACCTCTCAAGCCAAAACCAAGTTTACCCCCAAGCTTAACGAAACCAGTTTTTATAAGTTTCTAAGTAAAAAACACTCCCCGGTATCAGTATTTATTGACAAAGAGTTTACAATACTCTTTATACAAGGGGATTTCAAAAAATGGCTAAGTCAAAATGATGGTCTCTACTCTAACAATCTGCTTGGAATGATAGGAGCCGAGCTGGCAAGCATTATCAGAAATGGAATTCGCCAGCTGATTGATAAGCGTAAAAGCCTTAGCATTAAAAACTTATTATGCACTGTTGCTAAAGAACAGATTTATACCGATTTGCATTTTGAGATTGCCACAGGATTTGATATTGCAGATGAAATCTATTTGATTCAGTTCGGAGATACTATTCGTGAAAAAGCAGAGGAGCAGATTGTGCTCAAAGATAATGATTTGTCCGACTTTTCAAGACAGAGATTAGATGATCTTGAGTATGAACTCAAAGAGAAGAAGGTGGAGTTACAAAATGTGGTTGAGGAGCTTGAGGCCAGTAACGAAGAGTTGCAAAGCTCTAACGAAGAGCTGATGTCCTCAAATGAGGAGCTGCAGAGCTCTAACGAAGAGTTACAGTCGGTTAACGAAGAGCTCTACACAGTAAATTCGGAGTTTCAGGAGAAGAACAAGGAGCTTGCAAATTTAAATAACGACGTAAACAATCTGCTTAACAGTATAGAAATAGGGACACTCTTTTTAGATACCGACCTTAATATCAGGAAATTTACACCGGAGATAAAGCGGGTATTTAAGCTCGAAGAGAGTGACATCGGTCGATCGATAATAGCATTTGCCTCGAGTTTCCCGGATAGTGTAAGGCAATCGATAATTAATGATTCAAAAACTGCTCTCGAAAAGCTGGTCTCTACAGAAAACGAGATTCAGGATAGTGAAGGGAATTGGTATCTTAAACGTATTAAGCCTTTTGTAACATCTGACAAAAAAATTGATGGCGTTCTAATCACATTTATAAATATAAACACTCTTAAGAGTACTGCTACTAAACTCTCAGATGCTGAGCAAAGACTATCTGCAGCACTTGAAGCAGGTAATATTGCCTGGTGGGAGCTGGAGTTACCATCGGGAGATGTCTTTTTTAGTAAGAATAAAGTAACAATGTTGGGTCTTAATCCGGAGGAGTTTAGACACTACACCGACTTTACAAAAATAGTTCATCCGGATGATTATCAAAAAACTATGGATGCTTTCGGAGATATGCTTAGTGGTGATAGAGATATTTATGATTGTGAGTACCGGATTAGAAACAGGAGTGGAGAGTATCAGTGGTTCCATGATATTGGGAAAATAATAAGCAAGGATGGTGAAAATATAATTGCAGGGGGAGTTGTTGTTGAGGTTACTCAAAAAAAGCAATTGGAGATTAATCTTAAAGAGGCCATTAAAAGAGGGGAGACAGCCAATAT
>CAZCXB010000192.1:0-3614 GCA_964502485.1 uncultured Muribaculaceae bacterium
GTATATAAAATAATTATGAAAAGAAAAATAGTTAAACTTTGTAATGTATTGCTGGTGTGCATCCTGGGTGCATGTTCTCAATCGCCTAACGGATACAAAATTACTTGTGAAATAGAGGGCTTAAACGATGGGACAGTTTTGGAGCTGATACCTGCAGCAACGTATAAAGATGAGAAGAGCATTGCATCATCATCAGTAACAAACGGGAAATTCGAATTTGAAGGCAATGTGGAAGAGTGCAGATTGTTCAGGATTGTTGTTGTTGAGGATGGTCTCTATGGCTCTTTTCCAGTAATGGTAGAGAATGGAGAGATTGCTGTAAAGGGTAAAGTTACTTTAAGAGAGCAAGGCAACAGAAAAACTTACTCCTTTGACGATATAACTGTTACAGGAAGTTCTGCCCACGATCTCTATCTTGAGAAGATATCTCCCAAAAAAGATCTGAATAAACTATACGAAGGGTACCAAACAAACAATAAGGAGATATTTGATAAAGTTAATGCTGCGAGAGATAATAATGACCAAGAATTATTGTCTGTTCTTTATAATAGTAAAGAGTGGATGAAGTTAGTGGAGGATGAGAAGAATTTTTTTGACACAGTATCAAAAACTATGACAAACATGGTATTAGATAATGCAGATTCATGGTGGGGACCTTTTCTAATGTTAGATCAGATGAGTTACTTAACAAAGGAGCAAGAGGTGTGGTGGAATCAGTTTTCAGATGAGGCAAAGGGGAGTTATTACGGTAAAATTGTGTTTGAAGAGCTCTTCCCAGAGGGGTTGAAAGATAAACCAGCTCCGGATTTTACAGTAACAACCGACGATGGGATAGAGATTCCTCTTGCAAAACTCCTTGAGGGTAAAAAGTACGTACTCATAGATTTCTGGGCTTCATGGTGTAAGCCATGCAGGAATGAAATACCTAACTTTAAAAGGATCTATGATATATTTTCACCAAAAGGTTTTGAAATAATAAGCATCTCTACAGATAAGAGTGCAGAAGACTGGAAAAAGGCCTTGGATGAGGAGAATCTCCCTTGGCCAAATTATCTGGATAAGAGCGATATTGCAACTATCTACAAGGTAAAACTTATTCCTACCACCTATCTTGTAAATGAGAGCGGAATTATTATTGAGGAGAATCTAAAAGGTGAAGAGTTGATGAGTAAACTAAAAGAATTGATGCCTTAAGAATGAAAAAGAATTTTTTGGTTTTATGTGTATTTTCCTTATTATCTGTTGTTTCGAATGCTCAGATACACTCTCCGGTAAAATTTAAATCAAAAATTGATATTACCTCTGCAGGAGTTGCAGAGGTAATATTTACCGGTACAACAGATGATGGTTGGCATATCTATTCTACAGACCAACCCTCTGGCGGCCCCTCATCGGCAACTATTAAAATAGACACTATATCCGGTGCCACTATGTCAGGTATTTTAATGCCAGGAAAAGAAGAGATCGAGGAGTATGATAATGTCTTCAAAATGAAGCTTAAATTTTTTGATAAGAGGGGTGTCTTTACTCAGAAATTTGACATAGAAGATGAGGATTACTTTATAATCAAGGGCTCTTTTAACTATAGTGCCTGCAATAATGAATATTGTCTTCCTCCTACCGATTATGATTTTGCCTTCTATGGAAGGAGAGTTGTTGTAGAAGAGAGTGTTGTTTCGGGCGTAACCGGATCAGAATTTGGAGATTATTGGAGACCTGTCAAAGATAAACTCCAGGAATTTGGAGGTGTGACATCAACACAGAATCACACATGGATCTATATTTTTATTATGGGTTTTGCCGGAGGGTTGCTTGCTCTCTTTACTCCATGTGTATGGCCTATAATTCCAATGACTGTTAGTTTTTTCCTTAAAAGAGGTGCAAACAGGAAAAAGGGAATTAGAGATGCAATTGTTTATGGATTGTCTATAATCATTATCTACTTGTCATTAGGTTTGATAATAACAGGAATATTCGGAGCAAGTGCTTTAAACGCGATGTCAACCAATGCGCTCTTCAATATTTTATTCTTTTTATTGTTGATGGTTTTTGGACTCTCATTTTTAGGTTTTTTTGAACTTACTCTACCCTCAAAATGGACAACAAGAATAGATCATAAGGCAGAAACTAGCAAAGGATTCTTGAGTATTTTTCTTATGGCCTTTACACTTGTCCTTGTATCATTTTCATGTACAGGACCTATTATAGGGTTTCTTCTTGTGGAGATGTCAACTTTGGGAAGTATTATCGGCCCTGCAATAGGGATGTTTGGTTTTGCATTCGCTCTTGCTTTACCTTTTACATTTTTTGCATTATTTCCTTCCTGGCTAAACAATGCCCCTAAATCGGGGAGTTGGATGACAACTTTAAAGGTGTTTTTAGGATTTATAGAGATAGCTTTTGCCTTTAAATTCCTTTCGGTTGCCGATCTAGCATATGGATGGGGAGTTCTGAACAGGGAGGTGTTTTTGATTATTTGGATTTTACTTGCCTTGTTGATGGGATTATATATGTTGGGTGCTTTAAGATTTTTTTCTAAAACAAAAGAGAAGATAGGTGTATTAAGGGTAATAACCGGAATTGCCTCATTGTCTCTGGTTGTTTATATGATACCGGGATTATGGGGGGCACCTTGCCGGTTGGTTAGCGCATTCGCTCCTCCAATGTATACTCAGACATGGAATATCTACAACAATGATGTCCATGCAAAGCAGAACGATTTTGAAAAAGGGATGGAGCTCGCAAGGATAACAGGCAAGCCGGTCCTGCTAGATTTTACAGGTTATGGTTGTGTAAATTGCAGAAAAATGGAGGCAGCTGTTTGGACTGATAAGAACATAAGCAAGATAATAAATGACAAGTATGTTCTTGTAACACTTTTTGTTGATGATAAAACTCCTCTAATGGAGCCCATAATTGTAAATGAGAATGGTACAGAGAGAAAGCTAAGAACAAAGGGTGATAAGTGGAGTTATCTTCAGAGATATAAATTTGGCTCTAATGCTCAGCCTTTCTATGTTTTGCTAGATAACGACGGAAATCCTCTGAGCAAACCTTATGCTTATGACCTAGATATAGATAAGTACAAGGATTTTTTAGAGTCGGGACTCTCTAGCTTCAGTAAATAAATAGCAGAATTGATTTTTCAGGAATATTTGGGTATATTGAAATTATTAAACGTGAGAACATATGAATCGGTTATTAGTTAAGTGTTGTGTTTGGGCTTTATTATCTCTTATGACCGGGTGTGTGAGTAAAAGTGGATATGTAGTTAAGGGATCCATTTTAAGCGAAATCTCTCCTATTGACTCCGGTACGGTATATCTCTTTAATAGTGATATGTCTGTTACTGATACTGTCAAGATCGAGAAAGGAAGGTTTACGTTTAAGGGTAGGGTTGAGAATCCGGAGATCTTCTATTTGATGGTTGAGGGTTCAAGTGCTTATACCCAAATATTTCTTGAAAATGATATTTTTACAATATCAGCATCGATAAACAAAAATCTGAGTGATGCTAAAATTACCGGCGGAACAAACCAGAGCATTTTGAACAAGGAACGGGTAAAAGAGAGGGAGATTGCAGATAGATATAACTTCAATGAATTGAATATTGA
>CAZCXB010000193.1:0-3609 GCA_964502485.1 uncultured Muribaculaceae bacterium
GTACCTATGACAGCAAAAAGCTGTAACTTTATAAACGCGAGATAGCCAA
Organism: uncultured Muribaculaceae bacterium; assembly: GCA_964502485.1. Taxonomy (GTDB): domain Bacteria; phylum Bacteroidota; class Bacteroidia; order Bacteroidales; family UBA932; genus Bact-08. The sequence continues at coordinate 50 of CAZCXB010000193.1, forward strand.
TTATCTTTAATAAATATAAAATGACGTACAAAACCATTAAGCTCTGCACAAATTTTGTGACTGTTTTTCTAATCCTATTCTCAACTATCATAAGTAGCTCCTGCTCAAGAAAGAGTGATAAAGTATCAGAGCCGGGACAAAGTTTGGGTATTGTCTCTATTCCAAATCTTCGAGACATTGGAGGTTATAAAACTACAAATGGAGAGACAGTTGCAAGAGGATTGGTTTATCGTTCAAATCAACTCAACAACATTAGTGAAGCAGATATGCTTCTGCTTGCAAAACTAAATCTTAAGAGTGACTTTGATTTACGTACTGCCACAGAGCGAAATGCCAAACCCGATGAGTTGCCTATAGGTGTAAACAATGTTTGGCTGGATGTGATGGCAGATTATCCCTCCGGGGGGCCGGCAAATCTCAATACCCTCTTATCTGATCCTCTTAAAGCGAATATAGAGCTTGGCGATGGCAAAGTTGAGGCTATGTTTACAGAAGCTTATCGTCAGTTTATTACTTTACCAAGTGCCCAAACTGCGTTTAAGACTCTTTTTCTCGCACTTGGAGATAAGAGTCAGCTACCTGCACTCTTTCATTGCACAACCGGCAAGGATAGAACCGGATGGGCAACCGCAGCCCTTTTGACCCTCTTTGGCGTTCCAAAGGAGGTAGTTATGGAGGATTACTTGCGCAGCAATGAATACATTCTTCCAATGAACCAAGATTTAATCCAGCAATTTGTTGCTGCTGGCGGACACCCCTCTATCCCCACAGCTATCCTTGGTGTTAAGGAGGAGTACCTTAACGCTGCATTTGACCAGATGGAGACTACTTACGGAACAATTGAAAACTATTTTTCAGAAGGCTTAGGTATAACTGTTGCTCAGCAGACTGCCTTACGAAATTTATACCTGCTCTCCTCTTGCAAAACGAGAGTTGTTGAATGGGACGGGATCAATCCGTTTAGCAATGGTGGAAAAGAGCGCAACATGATTGTTGTAATCAGCGACATTCACCTTGGAGCAGATCTTACTTATGCCGAGTGTAATAAGAATCTGGGAGCTCTTGAAGAGTTTCTTCTTCGGTTAAAAGATTCTCCAAATGTCAAAGAGCTTGTTATTGGGGGAGACTTGCTTGATCAGTGGTTTGTACCCGGCCCATTAGATACCTATCAGGGTAAAGATCAGGCAGATTTTATACAACGCATTGCGGCAACCAACAAAGGTGTCTTTGATGCTTTAAATGCTATTATCAAGGAGAAGAGAGTTTTAGTAACTTATGTGCCTGGTAATCACGATTTAACTGTTGAATCCGTAAATGTGGATTTAGTTCTTCCGGGCATAAACCAGAAACGTGATCCTGAGCTTGGTTTAGGGACTTACTCCCCGGCCGGTTATCCACAAATTGCAATTGAGCATGGGCACCGCTACAACTTCTTTTGCGCACCTGACCCATTTTCAAACCAGGATATTGCCCCGGGCTCCATATTGCCTCCGGGCTACTTCTTTACCCGCCTGGCAGCTCTTTATGTGTCGCAAAACTATCCGCCTGCAGCCGATGTTGTCCCGGTTGTTACCGCGAATACTTCGGGAGATGAAAGCCAGGATTTGCTTTTTGAATATTGGAAACTTTGGAAATGGGCAGTAGAGCTCTTTACTATTGAAAATAAATTTGATGAAAAAATTATTCTTACAAATGTAGATGGCTTAACAGGATCATACTCTATAAACGACATATTACCATTTCAAACTACTGCCGGAGGATTTATAGATGTTAATCTATACAAAGGAATTCAGGATACTTGGGATCAAAGACAGATACACAATCATGTGGCTGTCAATATTCCTGTTAGGAATGCAATTTTAAATGCCTCCAGTGCAACAGAAACTGATGAACAAGCAAAGATTCAATATTTTTTAAATCCGGATTCCGATAAAAGGATAGTTGTTTTTGGCCATTCTCATGACCCTAATATCACTGTTTCTCAAGATAATAACGGGCTAAAAAGTATCTACGCAAATTCAGGAACATGGATAGACCATAATCCAAAGAAATCAACTGCGAATTTTGTAGTTATAATACCACAAAGCGATGATTCATCATCTCATACCCATGTTAAACTTTACAATTTTGAGAATCAAGTTGTAACTTTAATGGCAGCAGACTCTTTACGCTTTTAATATTAAATATGGAATTCACAATTAGAGAGGGCAAACAAGAAGATATAGACTTGATCTTCAATTTTATCTGCGAGCTTGCCGTTTATGAGAGACTAAGAGACGATGTAACTGCAACTCCGGAGTTGCTTAATGAGTCACTGTTTGTAAAGAGACAGGCAGAGGTTTTGATAGCTGAGGAGAGTGGAGAGGCTGTAGGGTTCGCCCTCTTCTTCCACAACTTTTCAACCTTCAAGGGGAGAGCATGTCTCTACCTCGAAGATATCTTTATCAAACCCGATTTTCGTGGCAAAGGTTATGGAAAGCTGATGCTAAAGGAGTTGGCAAGAATTGCCGTAAAAAGAGATTGTGACAGATTTGACTGGAGTGTACTCGACTGGAACGAACCCTCAATAAAATTCTATAAGTCACTTGGTGCAATACCAATGGATGAGTGGACAGTTTACCGGCTTACCGGAGAGCCGCTCAAAAAGTTGGCAGAGTTGTAAGAAAACTGACTATGCCTGAGTCAATATGACTCAGGCATAAGTCAGCTATTCAAAATCTTCAACTGGAAGATTGAGGTATCGCCTCTCTTTCCCTCAACAAACACACAAGAGCCGTAAGATGTATATATATCAATCTCATCCCCTGCAAGTGACTCGTTATTGAAGTTAATCCACATCTCTTTTACGGTCATATTCAAACCAACCTCCGGTTTAATGGCATCCATTGCCCACTCAACATATCGGGCATTATTTGTGTGTCTGTTAATATCAATATCCGAAACTGTTACCACCCTCTTAGACGTTAACATCAAATCGCAAGGGGAGGAGAGCCTCTCTGCGGGCTCTTTAATAGCATCTCTTGTAAGTGATCCCTGCATATCACCACCTAAAACAGACTCTATTCTTTGAACTCGTCTTGTCTGGTAATTTATCACTAACCAAGAAGATGTTGCAAGAATAATATCTTCGCCTCTTTTGTCACTCACGCAAAAATCTCTGAATCCGAAAAGTCTGTCGGCACCTTTATGCCAGGTCTCCATAGATAACACTTCTCTCCATTCAGGCATCCGCAGAAACTTAACATGAAATCTTGACAGGACCCAAACATTTCCCTGTTTTATAAGGTCGTCAAACCCGAATCCCAGTTGAATGGCATGCGCTCCTGCCATCTCCTGTGCATGATTCATAAACGCATATGGTTTTAGCAACCCTTTATGATCGGTCTCATAACTTTTTACCGAGATGTGCTCTTTAAAACTCTTCATTCTCTTTAAATATTCTCTTCAATTGCAGCACTATTGCATCGCAAAGTTAAGATACAAGAGGTAAAAGCAAAGATAAATTAGATAAAACATTTCGAAAGTACTATCTTTGTATCCCTGTATTACAATCCATATTA
>CAZCXB010000194.1:0-3603 GCA_964502485.1 uncultured Muribaculaceae bacterium
AACTGAACTACCAAACCTTGTTCCCTTTTGGGATTGCAAATATAGTCACTATTTTCAAGAATGCAAAAAAATAAGCGAATTTTATCTAAAAAGTCGAATTTTATCTAAAAAGTGAGAAATGGACATTTCCATACTTTTTCTCTTTAATAAAATTCGGGTGTTTATCGAAGTGGAAGGCAGATGGGTGCTCAAATATTAAGAGCCCATCCTCCTTGAGAAGAGACTTGGAGATTACCTTATCGGGAATTGTTGCAAGTCCCTCAATATCATATGGAGGATCTGCAAAAATTATATCATATTGGAGATGGCAGATGTTAAGGAAATCAAATACATTATGCCTTATTATGTGCATACCTGATATCCCCAGTTTGGATGAGGTGTTTTTAATAAAGTTATAGTGGAGAGAGTTCATCTCCACAGCTGTTATGCTTTTGCATCCGCGTGAGGCAAACTCAAAGCTGATGCTTCCTGTGCCGGAGAAGAGATCCAGCAGAGAGAGCTCTTCAAAATTGTACATATTTGTCAATATATTGAAAAGCCCCTCCTTGGCAAAATCGGTTGTAGGTCTTGCCGAAAAACCTTTTGGGGGAAGGATCTGCCTTCCTCTATACTCGCCTCCTATAATTCTCATCAATACAAATGTTTATTGAAACCATTTTTTATAGATGGCATTGTAGGTTCCATCCTGTTTTGCAGATTCAAGGGCTTTCTGCCATTGGGTAGTTACGGATGTAGGAGTGTTTCTGGAAAAGGAGATGTAGTAGTCCGAAGACATTAGTGAGAATGCCGGAACTACTGAGCTGTAAGGATAGCCTATCTCCTTGAGAATGTCTCCGAAAGTTACACCGGAACATACAAATGCAGCAATCTCTCCATCCATCAGTTTTTTTGCCATAACCTTAGGGTCGGAGTTGGAGACAAGGTTATTAAACCCAAGACTCCTAAGATGCTGATCGGAAAACCAGGAGTTAACTGTTCCTACCGAGGTTAAACTCTTTGCATTGTCGATAGAGGATATGGTAATGCCTGAGCCTGCCTTAGTATAGAACCATGTGGTATTGGTACCTATAGGGCCAACCCATTGAAAGAGATTCTCTCTTAAAGTGGTACGGTCCATAGTGAACAGACATACATTCGGATTATTAAGTGCCAGTTCATAACCGTTACTCCAGTTGGAGAGTTTGATCGGCTCAAGTTGCCCGGTTCTCTTCATTATCTCGTTAACCACATCTGTTCCGAAACCTGTTATCTCTCCGCTACTGTTACGAAAGGTTAGTGGAGGATACTGCTCGGTGTATAGCTGTAGTATTCCGGGAGAGTCTAGGGAGTTCAGATACTGCTGAGTTAGAGTTCTTAGTGTTCCGTCTCTTTTGAGAGCATCAATTGTCTGCTGAAAATCGCTGACAACCTCGTCAGGAATCTGCTTGTTAAATGCAAAGTAGATTAGATCTGTGCGAATGGTGAGTTTGGGGATAACTGCGTAGATAGTTTTATTGAGTGATTTAAGAGCCGCCTCTGCAGTTAATTTATCGCTAGGGTAGAGGTCAATCTCTCCATTGAGTAGTTTTTCAAAAGCATTTACATTATTAGTGCAGTAAATAAAATTGGTAAACCCCTCCTGTTTAAGATACTGTTCTATTGAGTAATCCTTTATAACGCCTATCTTTATCCCGCTCATTTTTGCCTCTTCCAGGGTGTTAAGTGTGCCTGTAAATGAAGGTGTACTGTAAAAAAACCAATCGAGAGAGGCTATTGGGCCTGCCCACTTGAAGAGATCTTTTCTGGCAGAGTTAAGAGCAGTCGAAAAGAGAACTGCGTTTGGACTATTTTGGACTTGAGCATACCCTTCGCTCCAGGGTAGGACCTCTACCTCAAAAGGGATGATCATCCTTTTGCAGATCTCCTTTAGAAGATCGGGAGCAAGCCCCTTTACCGCAGTGTTCTCTACATAATTAAAAGGTTTATAGTCTTCTGTAATAAACTTAAAAGTGTAGGGGTATGCATCTGAGCAGTTTTTTTCACAACTGCAAAAGAGCATAGTTAGCACCATTAGCACTATGCCCGTTAAAAGAGAGCTCTTATTCATAATATTTAAATTTAGTTGAATTACCCCATTAGGGACTATAGTTCAAACAGAAGCGAGGAGTATCTTAGTTCCGAAATCTGATCCGGAAGGGGAGTTGAAGGGTTTCTGAAATACTTAACCTTAGAGAAGTACTTAGCTATATCAAACATCTCCAGATCTCTGATATTTCCACTAACAAATACTGTTGTACTCTCAGGATTGAACTGGACCTCTTTCAATGCAAGAAGCAGATAGTAGAGGGCAGAGTTGAAATGAAAAGCGGGGAATGTGTTGCAGTAGATAATCTTCTCACCCTCAGATGCAACTATAGAAACAGCCCCTTTTATATAGTGAAACGAAATCTTATTATACTCTTCGAAAAGAGGTAAGTATTTAAGGTTTATATATATAAGAGGATAGATATTGAACTCAGGCTGATAAGTTTTAAGCATGTTGAGAAAGGTGCTGTTAGCAGCAAATATTATTGACATGTTCTCACTCTCCAGCTCAACGGTATCAATCTCATCCAGATCGTCAAGTTTGTGCTGACTTTCCAGTACTTTAAGCTCAGATATGTTGTTATGGACTCTCTTGGGTATAGGGGTATATTTCTCTGTTCCCCAGATGAGTGTTACCCGCTTGTATTTAGAGCGAAGTATCGGCATAGCTGTGAACAGATCGGTACATCTCTTTACAAAAAGATCCATATCCTCCCGCTCCATCAGAAAATCTGATGAATAGAGTAATAGCAGATCACCTTTTGTGTCATCTGTAACCGAAAAAGAAAATCCATTCAAGTCAGCTTGAATGGATAGTCTGTATTCAGTTGTCTTACCCAGCTGAGGCTGATTGTTGACAATTATAGGCATAATTTCTATTCCCAGTTTCCTGCATTGTTGTTAGGTGCGTCAATACTTCCCACTTTAAGTCCGGGATAACGACCAGAAATATCACGGTCAGAATTGAGGTTTACGATAAGCTGTCTGTCAAGTCCTAAAAGAAGATAGTCATAAGGTGCAGATGCCTCAAAAAGTGGAACATCAACCCCAGAAACCCTTGCTATAATAGCTTTCATCAGCATCTTTTTGCCTCCGCTGAAAGGGATATAGAGAATAGAGTCAACAACGAAGCCCGGTCTCTTTAACAGCGTATCTTTAACAGCAATCTGAATACTGTCGCGGAATACCCTTTTTTGAGCAACGGCCACTGAGTCATCCATTGATCCGATCTGCCTTACAATAGTGATCTGCTCATTATTGTAAAAGTTGATCAGAGAGTCATGATCTCCGGTAAATTTATTGTACTTAGACTTGTAGGCAACCTGCAGAGTACGTATATCCTTTAATCTTTCGATACAAACCGACTCTCTCGCCTTTCTGTTTCTTTCAAAAACCACTGGTTCCTGAACACTTCTGTAAATCAGATAGCCTAAGACAATTATAATAATAGGCAGTACAACAATTATTAAGATCTTTTTCATTGTTTGTTATAGAATTTATATTAATCTCTTGTATAGCAGTTTTAGGTAACGTGCAATA
>CAZCXB010000195.1:0-3592 GCA_964502485.1 uncultured Muribaculaceae bacterium
GCATTAAGAGGAGCTATTGTTGTAGATTCAGAAAAATGCAAGGGTTGCAGTGTATGCCTTGTGAACTGTCCTACTAACACCATTGCTTTAGCTAAGGAGGTAAACAGCAAAGGTTACAACTATGCTTTTATGGCATTTCCGGAAAATTGTACTGGTTGTACAAATTGTGCAACTGTGTGTCCGGATTCATGCATAACTGTTTACAGAGTTAAAGTATAACTGATAAATCATTATTCAATATGGCAGAATACATTTTAATGAAAGGTAACGAAGCTATTGCAATCTCTGCAATCAGAAATGGTTGTGACGGATACTTCGGTTACCCTATTACTCCTCAGTCTGAGGTTATGGAGACCTTAATGGTGGAGAAACCATGGGAGACAACAGGTATGGTTGTATTACAGGCAGAGAGTGAAACATCATCAATAAACATGCTTTATGGTGGAGCATCATGCGGGAAGAGAGTTATGACCTCTTCAAGCAGTCCCGGAATAAGCCTGATGTGTGAAGGTCTAAGCTATCTTGCCGGAGCAGAACTACCCTGCGTTATTGCAAATATTGTAAGAGGCGGTCCCGGACTTGGAACAATTCAACCCGGTCAGGGAGATTATTTTCAGGCATGTAAAGGCGGTGGACACGGAGACTACAAGATGGTTGTATTGGCACCATCATCTGCACAGGAGATGTACGATTTTGTAGATCTTGGTTTTGAACTAGCCTTTAAATATCTTACCCCTGTATTAATTTTAGCAGACGGTGTTGTCGGTCAGATGATGGAGAAGGTAGAGTTAAGACCGGTAAAACCGAGGTGGACAGATGAGGAGATCAAAAAGCGTTTTCCATGGGCTACAACCGGTAAAGTTCCCGATAGAAAGCAGAATGTAATCACTTCACTTGCACTTGACGCAGCTGTTCATGAAAGGCTTAACTTTAAACTTCAGGAGAAGTACAAACAAATGGAGAGTGAGGATGTGAGATTTGAGAGCTTTATGTGTGAAGATGCAGAGCATGTTATTGTTGCATACGGCTGCATGGCAAGAATTTGTGAAAACACAATTGAACTTGCAAGAGAAGCGGGAATAAAGCTTGGATTACTCAGGCCAATTACCCTTTATCCGTTCCCGACAAAGGAGATAGAGAGACTCGTACCTCAACTTAAATCTATGATGTCTGTTGAACTTAGTGCCGGTCAGATGATTGAGGATGTTAAGCTCGCAGTAAACGGGAAAATTCCTGTTAATTTCTTCGGAAGATTAGGAGGGATTGTTCCATCACCGGAAGAGGTATTCGAGGCATTCAAAAAATCTATCAATTAATAATGCAGACAAATATGGATCTGAAAGATATAATTAAACCGGAGAACAAGGTATACTCAAAGAGTCCTGTTCTTACTAATAATGTTATGCACTATTGTCCCGGCTGTTCTCACGGAACTGTTCATAAGCTGATTGCCGAGGTTATTGAGGAGATGGGCATTCAGGAGAAGACAATCGGAATTTCACCTGTTGGCTGTTCTGTTTTTGCATATAATTATGTTGATATTGACTGGCAGCAGGCAGCTCACGGGAGAGCTCCCGCATTGGCTACAGCCACAAAGAGACTCTGCCCGGATAAATATGTATTCACTTATCAGGGAGATGGCGATCTCGCCTCTATCGGAACTGCTGAGATTATACATGCATGCAACAGAGGTGAGAATATTGTTGTAATATTTATCAATAACGCTATTTACGGTATGACCGGAGGTCAAATGGCACCAACTACACTTATTGGTATGAAGACCTCAACATCACCATACGGTAGAGAAGAGGAGCTTCACGGTAAACCTCTTAAAATTACTGAGCTTATAGCCCAGCTAGAGGGTACTTGCTATGTTACCAGACAATCTGTACAGAGTGCTGCTGCGTCGAGAAAGACAAAAAGAGCCCTTAGAAAGGCATTTGAAAATAGTGCAAAAAATAAGGGAACATCATTTGTAGAAGTTGTAAGCTCTTGTAATTCAGGATGGAAACTCTCTCCTGTAAAATCAAATGAGTGGATGGTAGAGAATATGTTTCCAAGTTATCCTTTAGGCGACCTTAAAGACAGATAAAATTTACAAATATGAAAGAAGAGATAATTATAGCAGGATTTGGAGGTCAGGGTGTTTTGTCAATGGGTAAAATATTGGCATATTCCGGGATCATGCAAGGACAAGAGGTTACCTGGATGCCATCCTACGGCCCCGAGATGCGGGGAGGTACTGCCAACGTTACTGTAATTTTAAGTGACAAGAAGATCAGTTCACCAATATTAAGCAAGTTTGATACTGCAATCATCCTTAACCAACAGTCTATGGATAAGTTTGAGAATCAGGTAAAACCCGGAGGTCTTCTTATATATGACCCCAATGGTATTACAAGGCATCCGCAGCGTAAAGATATCAACGTATGTTCAATTGAGGCAGTAGAGATATCTGCAGAGATTGGAAACTCAAAAGCTTACAACATGGTAGTGCTTGGTGCTTATTTAAAAAAGAAGCCTGTTGTTGAGATGAGCAATGTTATCAAAGGGTTAAAAAAATCTATCCCTGAGAGACATCACTCTCTTATACCAATGAATGAAAAGGCAATAGAGACTGGTATGAATAGTATTGCTGAGATTCATACACTTTAAACTATATTCAGCAAACCAAGTAATGCTCCTGCTTGTTATAAAGTAGGAGCATTTTTATTTTGATATATTTTAAATTTACTATCTTTGTATAAATGCATAGATTAAATGAATACTGACTATCAAACCGTAATTGGAAGCCTAAAGGCAAAAATAGAGCTGATAATTTCTGCTTATGAGCAAAGTATAGCTGATAATCAGAGATTAAAACAAGAGCTATCATCGTGCAGAGAAGAGTTAAATATTAGTATTAATAAAAACAGGGAACTGGAAGATAAAGTAAATAGATTACAATTAGTTGAGGCCTTTAAGTCATCCTCTACGGATGTTAGGGAGGCAAAGCAGAAGATTGGTAAAATCATCAGAGAGATTGACAAGTGTATTGCACTGCTAAATGATTAATTATGGAACAGCAATCAATTCAAATAACAATAGCAGACCGCAGTTACCCGCTTCGTATTCCTGTTGCGGATGAGGAGAAGATAAGAGCAGCTGCCAGAATTATAAACGAAAAGACAACTCTTTACAGAAAGAGGTATGCAAACCGTGATACACAGGATGCTCTTTCAATGGCTCTTCTTCAGTTTGTTATCAGACTGATTGAGGCAGAGCAGAGTGAAGAGTCCAAAATGATGGCAGAAGAGCTTAAAGCTCTGGACAACCTACTTGATGATTATATCAAAATAAACATTGTTTAACTCAGCTAATATGGTGTTTTAGCCGTTGGTTTAGCTCTTTGCCAAAATCAACACTATCAAATTACCGAGCCGACTCGATAGTCAAAAACAGGCCTGGTTACCCTTCGGGGGATTCCGTTTACGGGACGTTGGACGTTTGCGACAAAATAATCGGAGCTCAAATCTTGTTTTATAAGATTTTAGCTTAAACAGCTTGACCAACGGCTTTTTTTAAACTTAGTAACACAACACTATATATACAG
>CAZCXB010000196.1:0-3568 GCA_964502485.1 uncultured Muribaculaceae bacterium
AACAAGAAGAAAGCAACTAAATAGAACCTAGATCATGGCAAGAAAGACAGGAACATCAAATAAGAAGAAGATTGTAAAGGTTGAAGCCCTGGGGCAGGCACATATTTCATCTACCTTTAACAATATTATTGTATCCCTAACAAATATCACAGGCCAGGTAATAAGCTGGTCGTCGGCAGGTAAAATGGGATTCAGAGGTTCGAAGAAGAACACTCCTTACGCAGCTCAGACAGCTGCAGAAGATTGTGCAAAAGTGGCTTATGATTTAGGTCTTCGTAAGGTTAAGGTCTATGTTAAAGGGCCGGGTGCCGGACGTGAGTCTGCAATTCGTACTATACACGGAGCAGGTATTGAGGTAACTGAAATAGTAGATGTTACTCCACTTCCTCATAATGGATGCCGTCCAAAGGGACGCCGCAGAGTTTAACCTTTTTAAATTCATAATAAACGATTTAACATGGCAAGATATACAGGGCCAACCACAAAAATTGCCCGCAAATTTGGAGAACCAATATTTGGTCCCGATAAAAGTTACGAAAAGAAGAATTATCCTCCGGGACAGCATGGCCTGGCAAAGAAGCGTAAAAAGACATCTGAGTACGGCATTCAGCTAAAGGAGAAACAGAAGGTAAAATATACCTACGGTCTTCTTGAGAGGCAGTTCAGAAATCTTTACGACAAGGCATCAAGAATGAAGGGACGTAAAGGTGAGAATCTTATCCTACTCCTTGAGTCAAGAATTGACAATCTTGTATACCGTATGGGTATAGCTCCAAGTCGTGCTGCTGCAAGACAGCTGGTAACACACCGTCATATTGTCCTTAATGGAGAGATGTGCAGTATTCCATCTACGATAGTTAAACCCGGAGAGGTTATTGCTGTTCGTGAAAGATCAAAGAGTCTTGAGATTATTCAAAACAACATCTCCCGCGGAAACGTGAGACATTCATGGATCGAGTGGGATCCATCATCACTTACAGGTAAATATCTCAATATGCCTCTCAGAAGCGAAGTTCCTGAGGTAATAAATGAGCAATTAATTGTTGAGTTATACTCTAAATAATATTAAAATGGCAATTTTAGCATTTCAAAAACCCGATAAGGTAATAATGCTTGACGCTACCGAAACATTCGGTCGCTTTGAGTTTCGTCCGCTGGAGCCCGGATACGGAATCACAGTAGGGAACGCTCTGCGCCGCATTCTGCTGTCGTCTCTTGAGGGTCACGCCATAACTGCATTGAGGATTCAGGGAGTTGACCATGAGTTTGCAACCATACCCGGAGTTATTGAGACAGTTGTTGATATCATTCTTAATCTTAAACAGGTAAGATTCAAGAGGATGGTAGAGGGAGAGGATACGGAGGTTGTTAATATTACTGTAAGCGGAAAACAGCAGTTTACCGCAGAGGATATCTCAAAACAACTCTCATCTTTTAAAGTACTTAACCCGGATCTTCATATCTGTTCAATGGAGCCCTCTGTTACACTGACAATAGAGTTCAGAATAGGTAAGGGTAGGGGATATGTGCCTGCTGAGGAGAATCGTGTTGAGGATGCGCCTTTTGGTCTTATACCGATAGATGCAATCTTCACTCCAATTAAGAATGTGACATTTTCGGTGGAGAACTGGCGTGTTGAGCAGAAGACAGACTACGAGAAGCTTAATTTAGAGATAACCACAGATGGATCTATACATCCAAAGGATGCTCTTAAAGAGGCTGCAAAGATTCTGATTCATCACTTCATGTTATTCTCAGACGAGAAGATAACATTAGAGACGCCTGTAGAGGTTGTTAGCAACGAACTTGATGAGGAGTCTCTCAGAATGCGCCACCTTTTAATGACAAAGCTGGCCGATATGGAGCTCTCGGTAAGAGCATTGAATTGCCTTAAAGCGGCAGATATTGAGACACTTGCCGATTTGGTGTCGCTTCAAAGAACCGAACTTATGAAGTTCAGGAATTTTGGAAAGAAATCTCTTTCGGAGATCGACAACCTCGTTGAGCGTTACAGACTCAACTTTGGCATGGATGTAACAAAGTATAACATTGAAAAGAAAGTATTGAAAAATGAGGCATAATAAAAACTTTAATCATTTAGGCCGTAAAAGCGGACACCGTAAAGCGATGTTGGCAAATATGGCGTCGTCTCTTATAGAACACAAAAGAATCGAGACAACTCTGGCTAAAGCTAAAGCACTGAGAGTATATGTAGAGCCTTTGATTACAAAATCTAAAGATGATACAACACACTCACGCCGTACGGTTTTTGCTTATCTTAAGCAAAAAGAGGCAGTAACAGAGCTTTTTCGTGTAATCGCACCAAAGATTGCCGATCGTCCGGGAGGATATACCAGGGTTCTTAAAATAGGTTTCCGTAAAGGAGATGCTGCCGAGATGGCAATTATTGAGCTTGTTGACTTTAATGAAACAGCTTTGGCATTTTCTGCCAAGCCGGAGGTTAAAAAGAGCACAACCCGCCGTGGTCGTACAAAGAAAGATGCTGCAGAGACAACTGCACCGATAGTTGAAGATAAGAAGGAGAGTAAAAAGGCTCCAAAAGCTGCTAAAACCGAAAAGGTTGCAAAACCGGTTGAAAAACCTGTAGAAGAAGCAATTGTAGTTGAAGCAACTGTTGAAGAGACATCTGCAGTTGAGTCACCGGCAGTAGAGCCAACTCAGGAGCAGAGTGAGACTAAGGAGTAGTTTCATAACTAAACAGTAAGAAGAGGGTGGCCGAAATGGTCACCCTTTTTTTCATTCAATCACAAAGGCTGTATTCAAAAAATATAAGTATTTCGTCGTTTTTTACTAATTTTGTTTAGGGGATAGCCTCTTAATATTGTACTTATAAAGGAACAAATAGATAATACGTCAAATATGAAAATTGAAAACCTTAAAAGTCTGGTGGGCAATACTCCACTTCTTGAGATAAATTTTTTATATAAAGGGGAGGAGAGGGTTGTTTATGCCAAGTCAGAGAATCTTAATATGACAGGCAGTATTAAAGACAGGATGGCCTATACAATTCTTAAGAAATCGTATGATTCGGGAGATTTAAAACCGGGAGCAACAATTCTGGAGGCGACAAGCGGCAATACCGGAATATCATTCTGTGCAATGGGAAAAGCTCTAGGTCATCAGGTAATCATATATATGCCAAACTGGCTGAGTGTAGAGAGATATAACCTTATACAGAGTCTAGGTGCAAAGATCAATCTTGTAACCAAGGAGGAGGGGGGCTTTCTTGGAAGTATCGAGATGGCAGAGAAGATGGCTCATGAGATCGAAAACTCATTTCTGCCAAGGCAGTTTTCTAACTGCTATAATGCAGCGGCACATTATGAGACTACCGGTCCGGAAATTTGGAGTCAATTACAGTTCAAAAATATAACACCCGATGCATTTGTTGCAGGTGTAGGCACAGGAGGAACAATAATGGGAACCGGAAGATACCTTAAAGAGATGAACCCCGGTATCAAGCTTCATGCTCTTGAACCACAGAACTCCCCTACACTTACTACTGGCTATAAGGTTGGTAGTCATCGTATTCAGGGTATATCAGATG